>JAILON010000122.1 GCA_024690865.1 Treponema sp.
GATAGGTTCCTCGATGCGAGGCTAGCGGCCCTGGCGGTCCACCTTCGTCTGGCAGTCTATGCACAGGGCCGCATAGGGAATGGCCTCCAGCCTTCCCATGGCAATCTCACGGCCGCAGCCCTTGCAAATTCCGTACTGGCCGTTCTTAATCCGATCAAGGGCATTGTCTATCATCGTCAACCTCCTGCTGGAAGCCTCGCTCAACGCGTTAAGCAACGTCTCGTCTATCCTGTCGGAAGCCCTGTCCGCCTCGTCTCCTGTTTCCACGGACCCAACGAGCCTCTGCATCTGCTCACTCTGATCTGCAAGGCTGGCCATGATTTCATTTCGTTCCTCAATAAGTGCCGCACGGGATTTTTCAATAAAATCCTTATCCATCGTTTTCCCCTTGTTGACAATAATTTCAATTTTGTACATACTAGTATAACCAAAAAAATCAAAAAAGCAATAGTTGCTGTTTAATAAATTCTGGAGGATTTCGTGGCCAACAAAGATGAAGCTATTGAAGTAGTTGGTATCGTAAAAGAGGCACTTCCAAACACAATGTTCCGTGTAGAGCTGGAAAACAAGCACATCATTTTAGCCCACCTCAGCGGCAAGATGAGGAAGCACTACATCAGGATAGTTCCCGGTGACAAGGTAAAAATAGAGCTTTCCCCCTATGATTTGAACCGCGGGCGCATCATATTCCGCGAGCGCTAGAGCAACACGAGAAACAAGGTCACCATCTCCGATCAGTTTCCTTCTTTTCCTGCGAATATATGTTTGAGGGAACCAAGGGCCTCTGATGCACCGTGAATTCCTGCAACAAGGCCGATTATATTGACGGGGAAGAACCAGAACAGGAACCTGAACGTCCCGAACCCCAACAGGGCCTTAAACGCACCGTTACAAAAGCGCCGTACGCCTTCGGAGCGGCTGACAGGACCTCCCGTTCCGCGGGTCGTCCACACATGGCTGGTACGCCAACCTCCAAATCCATCAGAGGAACCGCTTTCATTGGAATCCGTCCTATAGCCCCGCGTCTGCCTGAAAGAGTAATCACCAAAGAAATCGCTGAATGGATCTCCCGAATAGCCGGACGACTGGCCATACCCGGTCCTCCCGTACCAGCCGTCTCCAAAGCCGGAACCAGGCTGTTCGGCCGCATGGGAACTGCCGGAAGACTGGCCGTACATGTCGTACTGCCTCCGCTTGCTTTCGTCCCCTAGGACGGAATAGGCGGCGCTTATCTCTTTGAACTTCTCCTCGGCAGCCCTGTTTCCCTCGTTCCTGTCGGGGTGGTACTTCAAAGCGAGAGTCCTATAGGCTTTCTTTATCTCGTCGGCGGTCGCAGTCTTTGGGACTCCGAGCGTGGCATATAAATCATCCATCGGCAAACCTTTCCTACCTGTAACTTACTTCAAAACCGAATAAAAAACAAGTAAATATATTGTTAGCAGGCTACTGAGCCAGTTGCAAAAGTCCATTGCGACGATGTGCGGGGACTTCGCAAAACAGCCGCTACTGTCGGATTATGACCCAGGTCGCACCGGTTCCACCATGGTTGCGGTCCGGATGTCCAGAAAGCCCCAGCCGCTTGTCCTGCTCTATGAAGGTCTTGACCATAGGCCCCAGCACCGGATCGCTTCCATGGGAATGCTCCCCCTTCCCGTGTATAATCAAAACCTTGCGAAAGCCCCGCCGCACGCTGGCGGCAACGAAGGTCTCCAATGCCGACCACGCCTCGTCGCGGGTCATCTGGTGCAAGTCTATCCTGTCTTCCGGACGCAGCTGCTTCAGGTAGTTTATGTTGTGGGAACGCTCGTTCGCATCGGCCTCGTCCTGTATCCTATCCTTGTCCACCGTCCCGTAGCGGTTCAGCCAGACTTCCATGGGATTCGCCCGCCGCCTGTTGTCGGCTTCCATCTGCTGCTCGTATGAGTAGCCCTGGCGGGCGGCTTCCTTTTCCTCCGGCGTAGGGGCATTGGCCCGCTTGTGGGACTTCTGAGAGGGATTTTTCTGTGCACCGGCATTCCTCTGCATATCTGCATACCGCAGCATCAAGGCATCCATATCCATTTTAAATCAGCCCTCCTAGGTCGTTTTTTTATAAACAAAGCTAGCGGACTAAAATTACAGATTCCGCGGGAATCCAGCCGTTCGTATCATTGAAAGAGACGTAGTACCAAGAGCCGGTCTTCTTTAGGATTGAAACGACGCTGGCTGTGGGAAGCGATGCCCCCAAGGAAACGGAGGTCTCGGGAATCGGATAGAGGATCCCCCCCTTGCTCACCGCCAGGTCATGTGACAGCCGGCCCCCATAAATGAGTGCGGAAACTGCGAAAAGCAGGATTATGACCAGCACGAAGGCCGCCCTGGCAAAGGACCGTTGCAGCAACAGCACGAGGAACAACACAAGGGACGATGCCACCAGCAGAAGCAAGACGATCAGGACGGGACGGCGGGGAATCGGCGGCCGGACATCCAGTCCCAACCTGCCTTCAAGTTCCTGCCGCCGTTCCAAAGTGGAGGTGAAGAAGGGAAACGACGCAAGCTCCCTGCCGTATAGTTCCGCCAAAAGCTGGGCATCATCCACACTGCGCGGAACACCATCCTCGTCTGCCGCCACAGGGGATTCCGCAAAGGCATCGGCAAGCGTTCCCGGCAGGGAATCGGACGGCGAGAGGACCGCGGGGGCACCCGCCTCCTTTTGTTCCACATGGACCTTTATGGACGGGAACGGAAGGACCACCACATTCCCATTGTATGCCTGGACAACGACCTTCACCGGCGGCAGCTCAAAGTCGCCTGCCTGGAGCGGCTGCCAGTCGTAACGTGCCACATCCTTGAAATCGGGGAAAAAGTCCACCGCCTGCCCCTGCCCGTCGTCGGGACTGACAAGGCGCTCCCGTTCAACAAAGATGGAATTCTCCGGTATGTCATAGCTTATGGACTTGACGGCAGAAGCATATTTGACGCGGACGGTATAGCCGATGTGGGACGCAACGGAGGATTGCACGGCCCCCTCCAGACGTCCCCCGTCAACGGAAACGGAAAGCTCCGGTTTTAAAATCTGCATATTCGCCCAAACGTGAACGCTCTGGAAGGGAATTTTGAAAAAGCCCTCCTTCGTTTCAAGGTCGGCGGCAAAGAGCTTCACGTCTCCCGTAGAAAGGAAGCGGACGGTGATCTCGACATGCGTCCCGTACCCCTGTCCGGCCGAACTCGGAGGAATATAGGTGACTTTCTTTATGGAAACCAACTCCACGTTGTTTGGAATGGAATTGAGGTATACGGAAATCTCCTCTGGCGGCAGGTAGGCTATGTCTACGGCAAAAACGGTATTGGTAGACGAAAACACATACTCGTCCTGGCACTTGAACATACGCGACCGCAAATATGACGCATGCGACGGTGCGGCAAAGGCATGGGAAAACAACGATGACAAAAGCAAAACAGCCAGCAGCCCGACCAGGCCCCGACAGCCCCTGCGGAAGGCTAGTAGTCCTGGGCATCGCCGGACGGTTCTTCTTTCCTCATGTTTTTCCACTGTCCTTCCTCCTGCTCCCGAATTATCGAATAGATTGCACTTTCCAAGGTTCCCTCATGCCCCGATTCCATGACCGGCTGCATCTCCCCGCCTGCCCTCCGGCCTTCACCCCCGACCAAGGACAGCTCCAGATTCACCTTCGCATCAACGCTGCCCCCGTCAATGAGGAGGGCCTCCTTAAAGAAGTCGGCCGCAGCAGGATAGTTCCCGTTCCGATGGGCCAGTATTCCCAGATTGTACAGAAGGGCAAAGCGCAGGTTGTCCGGGAGGTCCCCGGCGAGCTCCTCAAAGCGGGCTGCAGCGGCACCATCCTCCCCCTGCATCAAGTAGGTTGTAGCCAGGTCAAACACCGCGTACATCACGGTCCCGTCATCCCCCCGGGCTTCCGCACTTTCAATCACGGTCATAAAATCCGCCGTCGCATCCTGATATTCCTTCCGGTTCCATTCAAGGCTTCCATTCAAAAGCCGCATGCGGTCGGAAAATCCCCCCGAACAGCTGGTAAAGGTAAAGCAGAGGGCCTGGAGGCCCAGAAGGGCAAAAAAGCTCTTCTTTTTTTCCGTCAAGTTGAGTTCCCCAAAGATATATGAACAGACAAGGAGGATCAGTCCAACCCAGATGAAAAGGTTGTAGCGCTCAACCAGCTGGACCTCATACGAAAGCCGCTCCTCCGTACCGTCTCCCGAACCTTTCACGGACTCCAGCATCCTATAGGCCGAAGACCTGTCCGAAGCCCGAAGGAAGCTGACATAGCCCTTCAGCGGAGTGGAAGCGGAAAGCCCCGCAAGGCTGTCGGCACGCAGGCTGGAATGTACCGACTCCCCCTCCCCACCGGCAAGGACCTCGGCCCCGTCATCGGAGCCAAAGCCAACGATGGAAACGCTTATACCGGCAGCGGCCGCCTTGGACAGGGCGGAAGAAAGGGCCGTATCGGTTTCCTCCCCGTCCGTGAAAAGCCAGATGTAGGGGGCTTCGGAACTCTGGCTCGGGAAAGAGGACATGGCAACCTCCACCCCCTTGCCGGGACTGCTTCCCCTTGCCGTCATCAGGGATGGATGGAGGGCATTCACCAGCGACCGGACGGAAGAGAAATCGTCCGTGAGCGGCACGGCAAGGATTCCGTCCCCCTTGGCCAGCACTACGGAAACGGAAAATCCCGCCATCCTGTCCAACAGCGCCCCGGCATATTCGGCCGCGGCCTCAAGGCGGGTCCTGCCCCCCTCGTCACGGGCCATCATGCTGTATGAAATGTCAAAGACAAAGGAAACCGCACAGCCGCGTTTCTGAACAGGGACGGCCCGGCTTCCCCAGGAAACCCCAGAGTACGCAACTATGAAGCAGGTCATGGCGAGGGCCAAGAAAGTCTTTTTAAGAAAAAACTTCAGTCCCGAATGCCGCCCTTCCAGCTCGAACACCGAACACAGCGAACGGAAGCGGAAGAACGAGTACAGCGTAAACAGCAGGACGGGTACAACCGCAAGCAGGGCAAAGGGCCTCTGTATGGAAAGGGACGAAATGAATTCAGGCATTATAGTGCCTCCTGCAGGAGCATCCGCTTTATTATGCAGGCTACAAGGAGCAGGATGCCGGCGGCCAAAAGGCACACATCATAATACTCCGCGTCGTAGCTTTTCATCCGGTAGCTCTGTATAAGGGACGAAGCCTTGTTTATGGACGTAAACGCAAGCTTGAGCGCGTCCATGTTCTCCACGTTGAAAAAGCTTCCTCCACCGGCAGCGGCCAGTTTGGACAGGGCTTGGCTGTCATATCCCGACTGGAAGTATCCAGAATAGAACTTGCCGGTCTTGGGATCGGTATACTCAAGGGCCACGGCCCCCTGGGTCCCCAGTCCCAGCACGTACAGGGAGATTCCCTTCTCTTCAGCCAGACGGGAAGCCGTATAGGGATTCACAGTTCCGGCGTTGTTCTCGCCGTCAGTAACCAGGACGATGGCCTTTTTCGGTGCTCCCGAATTCTCCAGGTGGTAGACGGCGGTGGAAAGTCCCGTCCCTATGGCCGTACCGTCCCCAAGTTCGCCAACGGAAAGGCCGTCCAGGCGCTGCAGGAAAAAGTCCCTGTCCATCGTAGGGGGAACCAAGAGTACGGCCTCGCGGGCCATGGAAACCAATCCCAGGGAACAGCCCCCGTTGTCGGTGGCAAGGGTAAGGATGGCACGCTTGGCCGCCTCCAGGCGGGACAGTCCCGCTATGTCCTTTGCAGCCATGGAAGGGCTTGAGTCCACAACAAAAATGACATCCGCACCGCGCGATATGTAGACCTTCTCCTGATGGCGCATGACGGGGTTGGCATAGGCGGCAATGATGGCCACGAACGCAAGCATCTCCAGGAACTTGTACAGGCGGAAAAAGAGGGTAAAGGCCGTTCCCTTCCATTCAAAGCAGTCCCCCTGCCAATCGCCGAGGACGGCCAGAAACGCGAGCCCCCTGAAGACCTTCACGTAGCGGAGGAAAAGGAGGAGGGGCAAAAGCAGCAGGAGGAAAAATGCCGTGGGATTTTCAAATTCTACCATAATTCTTGAATTCCTCCCGCTCCTTTTCCAGCTCCCCTATGTCAACAAGGCTCAATTCAACAAGAGTCTCCCTTTCCTCCGGTGCAAAAGCCGCCTCATGGTCCTGCAGGGGCAGCTTCTGGCTGTCGGGGGAATCCTTCGCATAGCGGATGTAGTCGGTCCGTATGAACAGGGACTGTATGGAAAGTACGGCGTTTTCCTGCTCGATATCCAGCATGTCGCCAGTTGCGAGCGACACAGTTCGGTACATGTCCTTGGCAGTAACAGAACGGAAACTCATGCTGAAGCGGTAGTCCATGTAGTCCCGCATTATCTTCTGCCAGCCTTGGGCAAAATTCATGTCCGTGCCGCCAGCTTTCAGGAGCCCCTTCAGCCTCCGCTTGGTATGCGCGGCGTTCCTCCGGTAGCCCATCCGTTCCTTCAAGAGGATGGCAGTCTTCAAGGCTGCCGAAAAATTCATCGCAAGGATTGCAAACAGGACAAGCAGGGCGACGGACAGCATTATGAGGGTCCAGACTATGTAGTTTGTTCCCGGAAGCAGCAAGGGAGAAGCCGGTGGACGGAGCGAGGACGCCCCCAGCTTTTCAGAAAGGGAAAGGACCTCCACTGGCTCAAGGGTTATGATCCTGTCCGAGTTGGCATGGCACAGCTTCCCCATGTCCAAGGGGATGAATTCCAACCTGCCCGGCCTCCATGGAATGAAGTCCAGTACGATGGTGTATGTCATTCCAACCTGCCTCATGCTCAACTGGATGACGGTGCAGTCGGCCTCCATCTGCCTGAAGTAGCCGCCGGATATGTCGAAATACAGGATTCCCCCCTCCATCTTGGAAACTCCCCCTCCCTGGCGGGCCAGCGAGTAGAAGTCAATCTTGCTCTGAAAGACATAGCTCAACTGGGCCGTGTCCCCCACATAGATTTCCTTGGGAACCAGCGTCTGCTTGAAAGAAGCTTGGGCAGAATCCTGTGCCGCAAGCGGCAGTAAGAACATGAAAAGGACCAGAACCGCGGGCAACGATTTCACGGCAGACAACGCCTTCACGGCGGGCAGCGTCCTCGGGAATGGGCCGCACCTCATATTCCCTTCCTCGCCGTGAAAAAGGCCTTCAACTGTGCAAAAGAATCCTTTTCAGAACTGAGGACCAGGGGAACGCCGCCCCGCAACGAGCACTCCCGCTTCCACAGGGCTATGCTGTGCTGCCTGTCGGCAAGCCACGCGCTCTTAAACGAACGGGAATACGTAGGGAGGTGGGTCCTGTATGCCCCCTCCATATCGGAAAAAACCAACGTCCCTGCGGAAGGCAGGCTCTGGTCCAAAGCGTCGCAGATGCGGACAGCTATGACATCGTTCTTCTGGCACAGGCGGCCGAAGGAATCGAAGTAGCCCTGCATCCTGAAATCGGAAAAGATCATGACCAAGGTCCGCTTCTTTAAAAGCTTCATGGCTCCGCTCAAGGCGTTGTCCATGTAGGACCCCTTTCCCTTGGCCACATAGGGTCTGCCCCCCTCCCCCGCCAGCAGGGAATCAAACTTGGACAGCAGCAGCATCGCATGGTCCCTGCCGTATTCCGGGGCAGAAGAGAAGTGGATTTCGGAGTCAAACAGGACTGCTCCCACCGGAGACGCATTGTGCAGGGATGCAAGGGTAAGCAGGCTGGCGCACTCCAAGGCCTGGTCCAGTCGGGAACGGCTTCTGCTGGAAAAATGCATGGAGAGGGAGGTGTCAACGATGAGGAATACGTCCAGTTCCCGCTCCTCCTCAAAGACCTTCACAAAAGGCTTGCACATTCTGGCCGTCACGTTCCAGTCTATGGCCCGCACGTCATCCCCACGCAGGTATTCGCGGACCCCATTGAAATCCAAACCCTGGCCCCGGTACAGAGAACGAAAGGCACCGCTCCTCATCCCGTCGGCAAGAGAGAGGGCGTTCAGGTGCAGGAGGCTGGCCTTCTTGGAAAGGGAATGCTTGTCGTCCATAGCCAAGACCCGAAAGCTGTTACGGCAGCGGCATCAGCGAAACGATCTTCTCTATGAGACTGTCAGGCGTTATTCCATCGGCAACGGCCTCGTAGTTCAAGACCAGCCGGTGGCGCAGCACGCTCTTGCAGACGGCCTGCACGTCCTCCGGCAGCACGAAGCCCCGCCCATTAAAGAGGGCCGCGGCCTTGGCACAGCGCAGGAGGGCAATTCCCGCCCGGGGTGAAGCTCCAAAGGCAATGTACCGTTCTATGTCGTTCCTGGCCCTGTCCCTCGTCTTTTCCTTGGATGGCCGGGTCGCAAGGACAATTGAAACGATGTAATTGTATATCTTGTCGTCACAGCTGATCTTTTCCATGGCCTCGCGGCACTTGCCTATGACCTCGACAGGAAAGACCTTCCTCACCGGCACGTCTATCGCGTGGCCATTGGAACGCACGATCTTCGCCTCCTCCTCCGCACTGGGATAGCCAACGACTATCTTCATGAGGAAGCGGTCCAGCTCCGCCTCTGGAAGGCTGTAGGTTCCCTCCTGCTCAATGGGGTTCTCCGTAGCAAGGACAAAGAAAGGCTGGGCAAGCCGGTAGGAATTGTCGCCGATTGTAACCTGCCGTTCAGCCATGGCCTCAAGCAAGGCAGACTGGACCTTTGCGGGGGCACGGTTTATCTCGTCCGCAAGGACCACATTGGCAAAGACCGGTCCCTTGTGCACAAGGAAACGCCCGTTGGACTGTTCGTATATCAAGGTTCCCGTAACGTCGGCAGGAAGAAGGTCGGGCGTAAACTGGATCCTCTTGAATTCCAAGCCCGACAGCTCCGCAAAAGTCCTCACCGCAAGCGTCTTGGCAAGGCCGGGAACACCTTCAAGCAATATGTGCCCGCCGGCAATGACGGCAGTCAGGATTCCGTCTATGACCTCCCGCTGTCCCACGATCCTACGGGCGGCCTCCTCCCTACAGGCGGCGATGTACTTCGCACATTCGTCTATTATGTTCTGTGAAATTTCATCTTCCATATTCAACATATTAATAGATGGAATTGTACCGATATTTATCTACTTCCTCAAGAGCCTTTCCAAAAATGAGGCCGCATAGGCAATGGCGAAGCAGGAAGTGGCGCAGAGGAAAAGGGAAAGCCAGGGAGACGCGACAAACAGGCCTCGGGCAACCATCCATTGCATCAGCGGATAGTGGAAGAGGTAAATCGCGTAGGAGCAGTCAAGCCCATGGAAGAAAGTATGCAGGAAGCTGAACGAAAAGGAAGCGTAGAAGCAGGCAACGGCCAGCAGGATGTACTTCACCATGTCGGGAATGTAGATGATGAGCCCCACGTTGGAAAGGACGGACAACGAAAGGCAGAGGAGGAAGACGGGAAAGGACAGGCGGGAAGAAAGCAGTCCCTTGAGCCGACTGAAATTATAATAGCAGAACATCCCCAGGATGAACGCCCCCATATAGCCGGGAGCTTCAAGTGCAAGCGGGGCCAGGAAGGGGGCATCCAGCGCGAACGCAGCCGTCCGGCACAGGCCCCTGTAGGCGAATGAAAGCAGGTACAGGACCAGCAGGATCAGGTTCTTCTTCCAGAGCCGTCCGCACCTGCCCACCGCCGCGGCGATGAACGGCAGGCAGGCATAGAAGAAAAGCTCCGCCTTGACCGTCCAAAGGGAATCGTTCACGGAGGCGTTGAAGGGGTTTCCTTCAAAGACGCCGGGAAGGGTTTTCTGCATAAAGTTCAGCGTCAGTCCGTTCCAGAATACATACCGCCAGAAGCGGCTGTCAGAAAAATACTCCGCGGCGCCAAGGCTGGAAGCGAGGCAGAGGACCAGCGCAGCCCCCAGCACTGCAAACAGGTAGAGGGGAAAAATCCTCCAGAGCCGCTTCTGCACGTAGTCCTTCAGGGAAGATGAACGCCCGTAGCTCGACGTAACCAGCAGGCCGCTTATGAAGAAAAAGAGGCACACCGCATCCTGGGAAGCGAACAGGTTCCGTACCTCCAGAAAGGCTGTCTGGGCAGAAGAATCCATGCAGTGCCTGAACAGGACTACATAGGCCAAGACAAAGCGGATCAAGGTAAGGTTGTTCTGTCTGGGAACCTGCTCTGGCATCACACTGCCCCGTACACCCTGCCGAAGGCCGCCTCAAATTCCCCAAGGGTCTTTTCATAGGTAAACTGCCGTGAAAAATCCCAGGCCTTGTACCGCATCTCCTGGTAGGAAGCTCCTCCAGAAAGCGTCTCCTGCATGAAGGCGGCCAGCGATTCGGGACTGTTGGAACGGCACAAGTAGCCGGCCTTCCCCATGTCCACCGCATCCCTGCATCCGGGAGAATCGTAGACAATGGCCGGGGTTCCCGAGACGCTGGCTTCAGTAACGATGATGCCCCAGCCTTCCCTCATGGACGGGAACAGCAGCGCCATGGCCCGGCCTATTATGTCGAATTTCGTATCCTCATCCACAAAGCCCTTTACAAAGACATCGCAACCATCCTCCGTCCCGATGGTAAGGGAGAGGGAGGAACAAAGGGGCCGCAAACTTCTTTCTATATATTTGCCATCAGGTTTTCCCAGCAGGACAAGCCTGGCCTGGGGAACGGACTTCTTCAACAGGGCAAGGGCCCGGATGCTGTCGTCAATCCCCTTGTAGCGTGAATAGCGTCCCATATACACAAAGTACGGAGGCTCGTTTTTCGGCAAGAGGCTTTCAAACGGAGCGGCCCTGCGGGCAATTCCGTTGGGAACTATGAATACCCGCCCTTCCCCAAATCCCAAGGAAAGCAGATCGTCCCTGGTGGACTGGGAGACGGTTATGGTCATGTCCTTCCGGTGAAGACGAAGCCAGGAACTTTCACACGCAGCCCCGATGTACTTCAACGGCCAGGGAGCTTGCACTTTCCAAATCTCCCGCGTAAGCTGATGGATTAAAAAAATGCGTTTGGCAGCTTCCACATAGAAGGGGGTGAAGAACTGATGGGTATTGCACTGGTCCACCACATACGAAAAGCGCCGCCTGTGGGACAGGTAGAAGATCGCGGCATGCAGAATGACGCTTATGACATTCCCGCAGCGCAGGTACAGGACCCCGTCAAGAATCTCTTTCCTTTCCAAACCGGAAGCCCGGGGGGAAACATGCACAACCCTGTGCCCGTTGAGCACGAGCCGCTTGATGAGTTCATGGG
>JAILON010000138.1 GCA_024690865.1 Treponema sp.
ACTCTGACAACCTACCACGAGCGCTCCGGCAACAAGTCACAGCGACTCTGACAACCTACCACGAGCGCTCCGGCAACAAGTCACAGTGGCTCTGACAACCTACCACGAGCGCTCCGGCAATAAGGCAGAGTGACTCCGGCAATGTGCCACAGCCGCTCCGGCAATAAGGCATAGCTGCTCCGGCAATGTGCCGCGCGAATATTCACACGCTCATCCTCATCAAACAATGAAGGCCAGCCCCGGTCCGCCGGGCGCTGGCCTTTTTGTTTTCTGCCTGCCACCCTTAATCCTCCCGCAAGTTTTCCCTGCCATCCGCCCCCGAAATTTCCCGTCCGTCCTCTTCTTCCGTTCGCCAGCCCATCCACCACGCCCAGCCCAGTCGCCTGCCCCCTCGGCGACAGCCCCCCGGCCCAGATCCTGTCCGCGGGAGGCCTGCCTTGAACTGGCCGTTCCTCCCGCACGGTTTCCCCAGCACTCCCGCACGCTGACACCATGCTGCCCGCCGTCGCAATGTCCTCCACCATGCCCGCCCGGAACCTCCACGGGACCGCCCGCACGTCCACCGCCCGTCCCAATCCCCTTCGCCCCTCCACCGCGCCCCCCGCGTCTCTCCTACCCCCTCCGTTGCCTTGCCGAATTCCTCCATTGCGGCTATAATGGGGCCATGCAGAACATTTTCCTTGACACGAGAAAAAACGACCAGGTGGTCCGCGCACTGTACGGGCTGACGGAAGACATAATGATGGAAAACGCGGCTTCTGCGGTAAGCGCTGCCGTCCTCCGCCGCCTGTCGCAGGACAGGAGCCCCTGCCTGGCCCGGCCCGCAGTTCTGGTCCTCGCCGGGAGCGGCAACAACGGTGCAGACGGCTACGCCATTGCCCGGCAGCTGCAGTCCGCACCAATAGCGGTGGCCGCCTGTTCTGTAGGCGAGGCAAACAGCGCGCTGTGCAAGGAACAGCTGTCCCGCGCACGGAAAATCGGGGTACGCATCATTGCCCCGGAAGAGCTGGACGCATATTTGGAAGAAAGTTCGATCGACCTCAAGGTAATAGTCGACTGCATCTACGGGTCGGGCTTCCGGGGAACGCTCCCCGCACTGGCCCGCGCGGTCATCCTTTCGGTCAATGACAATACGGACGCATACAAGATAGCCTGCGACGTGCCGACGGGCCTGGACCAGTGGGGACGCTGCGGCACAATCTTCCATGCCGACGAGACCATGACGATGGGCGCGCTCAAGCTGGCACTTTTCTCCGACAAGGCAAAGGACGAATGCGGCAGCATCTCCGTCTGCAACCTGGGAATAAGCCGCGACAACTTTGAGCGGGCGGGATCCGTCACGGGCATTCCGGCAGCTGAATCCAGTGCGGCACCTGCTCCCGGCGCTGCCGTTCCCGTGGCGGGCGAAGCCGTCCCGGACGCCTACCTTCTGGAGGAGGCCGACATGGAGCTGCCCCACCGCAGGAAACAGAACGTCCACAAGGGAAAATTCGGGCACGTCGCAATCTGCTCCGGGCAAAAGTGCGGCGCCTCCGTCCTGGCCGCGAAGGCAGCCCTCTCGTTCGGGGCCGGCCTGGTCACGTTGGTTTCGCAGGACGAAGGCTTTCCCTCCTTCCCCCTCCCCTTCTCGCTGATGAGTTCGCATGCCCTGCCGGAAGGAACGACGACCATCGCGCTGGGAATGGGGCTGGGGCGCAGGAGCCAGGACAGCCAAGCCTACACCAGCTTCCTTTTGCAGAACCCCAACGTCACGGCCGTGCTGGATGCGGACGTCTTCTACAATGAGGACATCTTCCGCCTGCTGACCCACCGGCCGGAAGGGCTCATCCTGACCCCCCATCCGAAAGAATTCCTTTCACTGCTCTCGCTCTGCGGCATGGACAGCCTCAACGGGGTGAAGCTTGAGAAGGCTCTGGACGTGGTCGATATACGGCTGGAGCTTGCCTCCGCCTTCTGCAAGAAGTATCCGGGTACCGTCCTGCTGCTCAAGGGGGCCAACAGCGTCATAGCCTGCTGCAACCGAGGACAGGACAGGGCCGACCTGTTCATAAACGCGGGCGGCTGTCCCGCCCTTTCCAAGGCAGGATCGGGGGACGTGCTTTCCGGCATGGCCGCCGCCCTGCTGGCCCAGGGCTATCCTCCGCTCAAGGCCGCCTGTACTGCAAGCCTCGCCCATGCCGCCGCCGCCCGCAGATTCTGCGCGGACAAGGCGGAGTGGAGCCTGACGGCGGAGGACCTGATAGCGGCCCTGGGCAGCCTGTGAGGACGGGGGGCCGGAAACAGCCCCCACGGAGAACGGACGTCGGGGGGATACGGGGCCGTTCTGCATGATCTTGTGCCGCCTTGTCGGGGAGTCCGGGGGTGTAACCCCCGGCAGCTGACGGGAAGAAGGGAGAGTATGAGAGGGAAGGAACCCTCGCTTCTGCGTAGGCACATTTTTTAACGTTAAAAAATGTGCTTCCCTCTCATAAGCAGGGGGGCTGGGGGACACTCCGCTGGGGGACACTCCAGAAAACAAGATAGACTTTTCTACGGCTCTCGGCTATACTAGAGGACATGGAACAGTACAAGAAAGACTTCATCGACTTCATGGTGCAGAGCAAGGTGCTCAAGTTCGGCTCGTTCACGCTCAAGAGCGGCCGGAAGTCCCCCTTCTTCATGAACGCGGGGGGCTACGTCACCGGGAGCCAGCTGTCCCGCCTGGGCGAGTTCTACGCGCACGCCATCCATGACAACTTCGGGGACGACTTTGACCTGCTGTTCGGGCCCGCCTACAAGGGAATCCCCCTCGCGGTCGCCACGGTCATCGCCTACAGCCGCCTCTACGGCAAGGAAATCCGTTACTGTTCCGACCGCAAGGAGGCAAAGGACCACGGGGCGGACAAGGGTCTCTTGCTCGGGAGCGAGATCCGCGCGGGCGACCGCATCGTGATAATCGAGGACGTGACCACCTCCGGCAAGTCGATCGACGAGACCATGCCCGTCATCATGAGCCAGGCGGAGGACAAGGACAAGCTGACGATAGTCGGCGAGATGGTCAGCCTGAACCGCATGGAGAAAGGCCTGGACACGGACAAGAGCGCGCTCGACTCCATCACCGGGCGCTACGGCTTCCCCGCCCGCGCCATCGTCACGATGGAGGAGGTCATCGAGCACCTCTACAAGCCAGGCGGGGACGGGGTCATAACGGACGGAATCAAGAAAGAGCTTGACGCGTACTACGCCGAGTGGGGGGCACGGAAGTAAGTGGACCTGGCGGCGCGTACTGCGGCATTCTACTACTCGGTCATCGATGAGTTCTGCATCATCATCATGGCGATACTCCTGTTCACGACGCTGATTGACGCGGACAGGAACAAGTACCGCCTGCGCCTGATAAACCTGATGCTGTCCCTGACCGTGTTCTGCGTGGTGGACATCTTCTGGGTGCTGGTCTACTGGGACGTCCTGCCCAAGACCCAGTTCCTCCGCATGCTGTCCAACGTCTTCCTCTACGTCGCCATAAACGCATGCTCCTTCTCCATGTTCCTGCTCCTGACCGGATGCCTTGAGCTGGTGCAGCCGGTGAAGTTCGACAGGAGGCTGCCCTTCATCCCCTTCTTCGCGATGATAGCCCTGACGCTCACGACCCCCCTCACGGGCTGGCTCTTCAGCATCGCCGAGGACGGCGAGCTTGTCCGGAGCTTCATGTACATCCCCTTCATGGTCATCATCATGGGCGACCTGCTCCTGTCCTCTATCCGTGCGACGATTATGGCCTTCCGCCCGGAGAACGAGGCGAACAAGGAGCTCTGCCTGCTCGTCGCCTTCTACGGCCTGCCCATCCTCATCGGAGGCCTGCTCCGCGCCTTCTTCGTGAGCCTCCCTTCCGTCGCGCTCGGGACGAGCATCTCGGTCATCCTCTTCTTCGTCATGCAGATCCGCGAGCAGGTGTCGATGGACGCGCTGACGCACGTAAACAACCGCAAGCAGGGGGAGAGATTCTTCATCCGGCAGATACAGGCGATAAACCAGAAGGTCGAGGAGGCGGAGGGCGGCCTCTACCTCTTCATGGCGGATTTGGACAAGTTCAAGGGGATAAACGACAGCTACGGCCACGCCGAAGGGGACAACGCCCTCGTGGTGACGGCGGAGGCCCTGCGCGAGGCCTGCGCCAAGTACGCCGACAAGTGCATGCTCTGCCGCTTCGGCGGGGACGAGTTTGTCTTGGGGGGGATGTTCTGGTCCGACGAGCAGGCGGAGGGCTTCTGTACCATGCTCAAGGTCGCGGTCGCCAAGAAGTGCGCGGAAAAGTCCCTGCCCTACACCATTTCGCTCAGCATCGGCTACGAACGCTACCGGAAGGAGTTCAAAACACTGAAGGGGCTGCTCACCGCCGCCGACAAGAAGATGTACGAGCGGAAGCGGGCGGCACGCCGTTCCTGACAATCCTCAATTCCTCAAACTGACAGTCCGCAGTCCCTGCATAAAAAACGTATTCCCGTGTCCCGGTCCGCCCCGTTCACTCGTCCATCTCTTCCATTCCGTCCATATAGAAGCCCTTTCCCATGTCGTCCTTGTCGAAGAGGCGCAGGCTGGTTGAGAACCACCAGTCTGGAGCGCAGGGAAGTTCCGCATCCCCGCACAGGATTGTATGCAAGGCTACATTGACGTACAGGTCCTGCTCCGCGTTGGCAAGCCGCCTTTCCACCGGTTCGGGCTTGACCGGAATGGTCATTATGAGGTTCCTGTTTTTGATGGCCATCTGGCAGACGAAGAATACGAACGCGGCATAGCAGGCAAGCGCAAAGCCGTTCCGCCGCAGCCGCGGGATGGCGAGGAGCAGGAGCAGCGCGGATGCCACAATCAGGCAGCACCTGACGCACTTGTAGAGCTCCCGCTTCCAGTGCGCAGCAGAAAGGCTCTTTCCCTTGAGCTTCCCGCCGAGCGAAATCACGGCGTCCTGCACGGCAGGGAGCGCGAGCAGCACGGCAACAAGCACAAGGACGGCAATGACGGCCAGCTGTACGCCCCTCCTTCCACAGAAGCCCTTCACCTTTCCGCACAGGGGACCCCAGCCCCGGAAAAACTTCCGAAAGCCTTCAATCGGACCCGCGAACAGGTCGGCATTGAAGAAGACGGCGACTGCAAACAGGTCGTAGACGAAGCCGTTCCCAAACCTGAAGAGGGGGGCGGACAGGAACCAAAAGGCAAGGTTCGCGAAGATGAAGGCATAGTAGAAGAGGGATTCCGTCTGCCGCTTTACAAGAGAGCGGACGAACAGTATCAGGGAGGCAAAGCATACAAGCGGGAACTGAATGTTCGCAGGTTCAAACGCCCTCCTGAGCCAGGGGACGAACCACACCATGAAGGGGGCCTTCACCATGTCCCCGTTGACGATCATCGGGTCCCACCGCGATCCGTAGTGTATGAGTTCGTAGGTCCTGACGGCAAGCGAATGGGGAATGGTCCAGGGGAATTCAACCCGGAAGAAGGTCGATTGGAAGAAGGGATAGCCGGACTGAATCAAATTCCGAACCACGTAGATTATGAAGATGAAAAGTGGAATCGCACAGCACCTGGCCAGGCGGAGGAACGTCAGTTCCCGCCGCTTGACGTAGCCGTACAGTATGAACGCAAAGCAGAAGATGACCGTCAGCGAGCCCAGGAGCTTCATTCCGAACGCAATCGCCGCAAAGAAGAAGATGCTTTCCGGCGAGCATTTGGAAGAAGTGGAAGAACTGGATGAACTGGATGAATCCGCAAACTGGCACAGGAGCATTTCCTGAAGGCAGACTGCAATCATGACGAGCGTGGGCTTGTCATAATACAGGCTTGGATCGTCAAGCGTATTGTTGCTGAGGAACCACACAAGCATGACGCACTGCGACAGGATGAAGGGAAGTGCCTTCCGGTCCTTCCTGGCGGAAAAATTCAGGACGTCCAGGGCCGCGTAGAACATGAAGGCCGTATAGAGCAGCGAGTACAGGACGCTCGACATCTGCTTGTCCCACGGCCCCACGTCAAGTCCTGCGGCAAGCTGGAGGTACAGGGAATTGAAGGCCAGGTTGGCAAAGAGGTTCGCAATTCCCGGAACGATTTTGTAGGTATTCATCCAGGAGAGGCACAGGGCATGGTAGAACAGGGTATCGACCGCCGAAACGCCTTCGGCCTTGGAACACTCGTAGCATATCAGGAAGAACGCCACCACGGCCGCAAGGACCAGCCAGCGCCGTTCACGCAAAAGCGTCCCGATGCCTCCGCCGGCCCTCGCCGCCGCCAGGGAGTATGCGCAGCCCAGGAGCCCCGCAAGGACTACCGGAAGCAGGGTCCAGACCGTGAGCGGAACAAAGAACTGCACGGACGAAAAAAACAGGGCCGCAAGGGACATGCCCAAAAAGAATTTCAGAAGGAAATTGTCTTTCCGTACCTTGAGGAAGGTAAACCGGGATGCAAGCTCGCCAATACCGTAGAATATGAAAAAAAACAGCAGGTCTGAAAGGAAGAGGTAGAGCATTCTTCCATTCTACCGCATTGCCGGACAAAGGACAAGCAAGCCCGCGGACGCCCATGAAAACTGATTTCCGTGTCCATCACGGCTGCGCGGGGCTGTCCAGGAGCCCGCATCACGACGGCGCGGGGCTGTCCAGGAGCGCGTTTATTCGTTTCGTAACGGCGGCCATGATTTTCTCCAGGACGAAGTTCACCGGGAACGAAACGAGCAGCAGCAGCAGCCAGCACGAGGCGAGCGTCAAGACAAAGGCCAGTCCGTACGCAAGGTTCCCGAACAGCTTGAAGAAGAGGGGGCCAAACTGCATGTAGAAGACGGTATGGAAGAGGTATATGGCTATTTCGTTCCGCCCTGGAGCAGAAAAGAGGCGGAAACCCAGCAGGCGTTTCAAGAGCTTTGAATTCTCCACGACAAGGAGGAGCAGGAAGGAGGCGAAGCCGTACAGGAGGTAGGTCGTGTCGTTCTCCTCACGCTTTATGATGACGAACGCGACCAGGAGGAGAAGGAGCCTGACGGCCCTATGGCCCATGATTTTTGAAAAGGTCTCCCGTTTCTGGGCCAGCACGGCCAGGTTCCCCAGGAGGCAGATTGCCATCCATATCTTTCCAAAGCTGCACAGCAGGATCATCTCAAGGATGATGAAGGCCCCGTCCACCTTGTAGAATGCGTTGAAGTAGGAAAGGATGGAGGCGACGAAAAAATGGAACATGCACCAGTATTCAGGGAAATACTGGTAGCCGAGCCTGACGCTCACGCCGACGACATGGTATGAAAGGTCATTGTTCAGCAGCGCGACGGTAAGGTTTATTGCAAAACCGCACAGGACGAAATACGCATACCGCCGCACGAGGTAGGACAGGGGGTTCCTGTTCCTGGACTGGAAGGCAAAGTATCCGACGCACACGCAGAAGAATGCGACGCCGAGCGTCCCGGTGACGCCATGGAACAGGAAGGACCAGGGGCGTTCATAGTAGAGCTTCAGGAAATAGTCGCCATGGTACTGCCGGATGAAATGGCACGCATAGACGATGAATACGGCGACTAGCTTGAGGGTGTCGATATAGGGCTTCCGTCCTCCCCTGCCCCCGTTCGTACTGGTAGGAATCTCGCTCATGCTCCAAGTATACGGAATATCATTGACTACTTCAATGGGACGCAGGAGGACGCCATGGGAATCAATTTTTTTCCGGATGCACTAAGTAAAAACGTATTCCCGCTGGGTGTCCCCATACGTTTTTACGGAGTATCCCCTAGCGAAACAGATTCCCGTCCCGTATCCTCTATTGAAAAAGAACCTGCTTTATGATAGGCTCTGCTCCATGAAGGTCGCCATATTTTTAGGGTCAAAGTCCGACTCGGACGTGATGGGCAAGGCCGCCGAAGTGCTGAAGGACTTCGGCGTGGAATACAAGGCTTACATAATCTCCGCGCACCGGGCAGGGGACCTTTTGGTCAAGACCATAGCCCAGGTGGAAGGCGAAGGCTGCGAGGTCATCATCGCGGGCGCGGGACTTTCCGCGGCCCTGCCCGGCGTCATCGCCAGCCGCACGGTCCTGCCGGTCGTCGGCGTTCCGCTTGAGTGCATCAGCCCCGGAAAGTCCAACGGGCTTGCGGGAATGGACTCCCTGCTTTCCATCGTACAGATGCCGCCCAAAGTTCCGGTGGCGACGGTCGGAATCGGCAACGCGAAGAACGCCGCCTACCTCGCCTTGGAAATCCTCGGCATAAAGTACCCCGACATACGGAAAAAGCTTGTCGAATTCCGCGCCAAGATGGTCAGCGAGGCGGAAGCCGAAGGCGGCAAGGGGTTCGAGTTCTAGGAGAACCTGGACAATCGGCATCTGCAGCAGACTCCACGTGCCCGCCCGGCCTTTGAAGCAGGCACCTTTGTTGTAGATACGGCTCACAGGTACAGCGACTGGACCGGCCCCTTTCCCCAATCCAGGTTGATTTGGTCCAGCTTCAAAGAGTCCGCGGCAACAAAGTTGCCAAGGACTTTTGAAACAGCCTCTTGTCCATATGTCCGCCCATTGATAAAGCCCCCCGTTTGTGCTAGATTGAAGTATGGAATGCTTTGAAAGGGAAGAGGACAAGCTTCGTGACGAATGCGGAGTAGTCGGCGTCTACCTCAAGAGGAAAGAGGGGGCAGAACCAGACTTCGTGGCCGCATCAAAGGCCTACTACGCCCTGTACTGCCTGCAGCACCGGGGCCAGGACAGCGCGGGCATAGCCGTCAGCACCGGTGACGACATCCAGCTGCACAAGGCGATGGGGACGGCAGGCGAAGTCTTCAAGACGGACGACATCACATCGCTCAAGGGGCACATAGCCTGCGGCCACGTCCGCTACGCGACGGCCGGCAGCGCGAGCCTGGAAAACGCCCAGCCCATGCTGCTCAAGAGCAAGATTGGAGCGGTCGCGGTCTGCCACAACGGCCAGCTGGTCAACTACGAGCAGCTGCGCGAGATGCTGGAGGACACGGGCAGCACCTTCGTTTCCACCAGCGACACCGAGGTCATCGTCAAGCTCATCGCCAAATCCTACAAGAAGGGCCTGGAACGCGCCCTGACCGATACCATACAGATGATAAAGGGCTCGTTCGCCCTCGTCGTCATGACGGACAGCTGCCTGATCGGGGCACGCGACCCCAACGGAATCCGCCCCCTCTGCCTGGGCAAGGTGGAGGACGGCTGGATCCTTGCGAGCGAGAGCTGCGCAATCGACGCGGTGAACGGCAGCTTCGTGCGCGACATACAGCCAGGAGAAATCGTCATCATCAACGACGATGGCGTGCTTTCCTTTGAATTCGGCGAGCGGACCAGCAAGCGTACCTGCGTGTTCGAGTACGTCTACTTCGCACGGCCCGACAGCATCATCGACGGCATCCCCGTCACCCAGGCCCGCATCAAGATGGGTGCCTGCCTCGCGCGGGAAAGCCCCGTGGCGGCCGACGTGGTCGTGGGTGTTCCCGACTCGGGCCTGAGCGCTGCCCAAGGATATGCCGAAGAGGCCCACATCCCCTACGCAATGGGAATCATCAAGAACAAGTACATCGGGCGGACCTTCATCGCCCCGACCCAGAAGGAGCGGGAGAACCTCGTGTTCGTCAAGCTGAACGCCGTCCGCTCCATCGTGCAGGGCAAGCGGGTCATCGTCATAGACGACTCCATCGTGCGCGGTACGACGAGCCGCCGCCTGGTGCAGATTCTCAGGAGGGCGGGCGCAAAGGAAGTGCACTTCCGCATTTCCAGCCCGCCGGTCAAGTACCCCTGCTACTTCGGCATCAACACGCCGACGAGGGGAGAGCTGATTTCCAGCACCCACAGCGAGGCTGAAATCTGCAAGGAGATAGGGGCGGACTCGCTCGCCTTCATCAGCGCGGACGGCATGCTGGAAGCCTGCCGCGAGTGCAACCCGGACAGCTACGGATTCTGCAAGGGCTGCTTCACGGGCGAATACCCCATGTCCGTCCCCGGCGAGCTGAACGGAAAAGTGATAGAAGGGTAGGAGAGAATTATGGCCAAGATAAATGTTCCGGAGATGTTCGCGAGCCTGGTGTTCAACCAGAAGGTGATGAAGGAGAAGCTTCCAAAGGACAGCTTCAAGGCATTGAAACGGACGCTGGACACCGGCGAGCCGCTGAACCTGGACGAGGCCAACGAGGTCGCCCATGCGATGAAGGAGTGGGCCATCGAGAACGGCGCGACGCACTTTACCCACTGGTTCCAGCCCCTGACGGGCATCACGGCGGAAAAGCACGACAGCTTCATCACGCCGCAGGACGACGGGTCTGTCATCATGTCCTTCAGCGGCAAGGAGCTGGTCAAAGGCGAACCTGACGCGTCCTCCTTCCCCTCCGGCGGCAGCCGCGACACCTATGAGGCCCGCGGCTATACGGTTTGGGACCCCACGTCATATCCTTTCATCAAGGAGCACACCCTCTGCATTCCGACGGCCTACTGCTCATACACGGGCGAGGCCTTGGACAAGAAGACCCCCCTCCTGCGTTCCATGGAGGCGCTCAACAAGCAGGGCCTCCGCATCCTCCGCCTCTTCGGCAACACAGGGGCAAACCACATCACGACGACGGTCGGGCCGGAGCAGGAGTACTTCCTCGTGGACGAGAAGCTCTACAACCAGCGGAAGGACCTGCGCATGACGGGCCGTACCCTCTTCGGCTCAAAGCCGAGCAAAGGACAGGAGATGGACGACCAGTACTTCGCCGCGCTCAAGCCGCGCATCGTCGAGTACATGGAGGACCTGAACGAGACCCTCTGGAAGTACGGCATCTACTCCAAGACCGAGCACAACGAGGCCGCGCCCGCCCAGCACGAGATGGCCCCGATATTCACGACGACAAACCTTTCCACCGACCAGAACCAGCTGACGATGGAGCTGATGAAGAAGGTTGCCCGCAGGCACGGCATGGTCTGCCTCCTGCACGAGAAGCCTTTCGCCGGGGTCAACGGTTCGGGCAAGCACAACAACTGGTCCATGTCCACCGACGAGGGGGAGAACCTGCTGGAGCCGGGCGCGACCCCGGAGCAGAACGCCCAGTTCCTCCTCTTCCTGACGGCGATAATCAAGTCCGTCGACGAGAACCAGGACCTGCTGCGCATCTCGGTCGCGTCCGCCGGGAACGACCACAGGCTCGGCGGCTACGAGGCCCCGCCCGCCATCATCTCGATGTACGTGGGCGACGAGCTGCTGGCCGTGCTGGAGTCGATAAAGAACGGGACTCCCTACGACAACAAGAAGAAGTCCAAGATGACGATAGGCGTGGACGTCCTGCCCCCCATACCCAGGGACTCCACCGACCGCAACAGGACCAGCCCATTCGCCTTCACGGGGAACAAGTTCGAGTTCCGCTCGGTCGGCTCTAGCCTTTCCATTGCCGGCCCCAACACGACGATAAACGCGATGGTCGCCAACACGCTCAAGTCCTTCGCCGACGAACTTGAGAAGGCCGACGACTTCAACACAGCCCTGCAGGCCCTCATAAAGCGGGAGATAACCGCCCACTGGCGGATCATCTTCAACGGGAACGGCTATGACGAGGCATGGATACAGGAGGCGGAGAAACGCGGCCTTCTGAACCTGCGCACGCTGCCCGACGCGATGACCCGCTATCTGGACGCAAAGAACGTCGCCCTCTTTACCGAAATGGGGGTGTACACCAAGGACGAGATGGCCGACCACTACGAGATAAAGCGGGAGAAATATTCGAAGGTTCTGAACATCGAAGTGGGCGTGCTGCTCGAGATGATAAACAAGGAGATCCTGCCGTCCGCGTTCAAGTACATGCAGGTGCTCGCGGGCACCGCAGCGAACCTCAAGGTCGCCGTGAGCGGTGCGAAGGGGTCTGCCCTGACCGCCCTCCTGTCCCGCCTGGACACGCTGACGATAGAGCTCTCGCTCAAGGAGGAGGAGCTTGCCCGCCGCCATGAAGCCGCCGAGAATGCCGGTGACTGCATGGCCGTCGCCCGCGCCTACGCTGACTCGGTGCTTCCCGCCATGGCTGCGGCCCGTGCCGTCGCCGACGAGATTGAGCCCCTGCTCGGCGAGGACTATAAGCCCTATCCGTCTTACGAAGACCTCCTGTTCATGCGCTAGGAAAAAACGGAACGGTGGATGCCGCACCCGGTTCCACCGTTCCACGGACCAGCCGGCCGCACCGGAACACGCTTCACGGCAACAGCCCCCGTTGCACCGGCCGCATGCCGCATCCCGCTTGATTTTTATTCCTTGACAATTCCACAAGTCAGCCCTTATCATAGAAAGGTATGGGAGGAGACTGCCGGCAGTACGGACTTGAGGCAGGCTGTCCCGCTATCTGAAAAAGAGGGGTATCCGCATGGAATTTGAGACGAAGGACATCAGGAACGTTGCCATAGCCGGGCACAGTCAGACAGGAAAAACCACGCTTTTGGAACAGCTGCTCCACACCGGCGGCTTGCTCGCGAAGCCTGCCCCGGTAGAAAGCGGGAAGACGGTATCCAGCTCTTCCCCGGAGGAAGTGTCGCGGCACATATCGATATATTCATGCCTGGCCCACATGGAACGGGGCGGCAAGTTGGTGAACCTGTGGGACACTCCCGGTGCGTCCGACTTCACGGGAGAAGTGATTTCGGCCTTCCGTTCCAGCGAGGCAGCCCTGCTTCTGGTAGACTCGCGGAGCGGGGCCCAGGTGGAGACCGTCAAGCTCTGGCGCGACCTGGACAGGCGGTCCAAACCCCGCATGGTATTCCTGAACCGCGTGGACGATGCGCGCGGCAACGTCATGGCGGCCGTCCAGGACCTGCACGACAAGTTCAACGTGGAAATTTGCCAGGTAACGATTCCGATGGGGACCGGCCCCTCCTACAAGGGCGTCATTGACGTCCTTCACGGCAAGGCATACTTCAAGGGCAGCAACGGCATTGAAGGTGCGGGAGAAGCCGTTCCCGCCGAATACGAGGAGGCATACAGGTCCGCCAGGGGCGTCCTCATGGGATCCGCGGCTGAAGGCGACGACGACCTGCTCGTCAAGTTCATCGATGAAGGCGAGCTGACCGACGAGGAAATCCTTTCCGGCCTCAAGGCCGCCTTTGCCGCCAACAAGGTCGTCCCCTGCTTCTCCGGCGACCCCCTCCACAGTTCGGGCCTTTCACCCCTGCTGGACTTCATCGCCGACGTATGCCCTTCCCCGCTCGAAAGCCTGGAGCGGGCGGTGAATGCGGACGGCACGGAAACCGCCGTAAAGATTCAGGCGGACGGCCCGCTGGGCGCCCTGGTCGTAAAGACGGCGGGAGACCAGTTCTCCGGAAAGCTTTCCTACATCAAGATAATTTCCGGCAGCCTCTCCGCGGACAGCAGCGCGTTCAACCTGAACGGCGGCAAGGCTGAAAAAATCGGCAAGCTCTACCGGACGCAGGGCAAGAAGCTGGAGGAGATAAAGAAAGCCTCGGCGGGCGACATCTGCGTCGTGGCCAAGCTGGGGGCGGCCACCGGGGACTCGCTAGCCGCCGACGCGCAGGCCCTGCCTTACAAGCCGCTGCGGCGGCCGGAGCCGGTCTATTCGCTGGCAATCTCCTGTGCCGAAAAGAAGAACGAGATGAAGGTCAACGAGGAACTGGCCAAGGTTTCGGAAAGCGACCGCACCGTCACCTTCCAGTTCAATCCGGAAACCCGGCAGAACGTCCTCAGCGGCATGGGCGAGCTGCAGCTGCAGATCATACTGGACAAAATCCAGGCCGCCACCGGCATCAGCGTGCAGACCTCCGTTCCCCGCGTTGCCTACCGCGAGACCGTGCAGCGCAAGGAAGTGGCAGAATACACCCACAAGAAGCAGACCGGTGGCCACGGCCAGTACGCCAAGGTGCAGCTGTCGGTGGAAGCCCAGGGTCGGGGGGCTGGCTTCAAGTTCACCAACGCCGTTTTTGGCGGGGCCATCCCCAAGAACTACATTCCGGGCGTAGAGAAGGGCGTCAGGCAGGCGATGGAGAACGGCGTCATGGCGGGATATCCCGTCGTGGACATCAGCGTGACCGTGCTGGACGGCAAGCACCATCCGGTGGACTCCTCGGACCTGGCCTTCCAGATTGCGGCCCGCACCGCCCTTTCGGAGGCGATGCGCAAGGCCGGACCGCTCCTCCTGGAACCGGTGATGAACCTGTCCGTTTGGGCGGAAACCAAGTACATCGGCGACATCATGTCGGACCTGTCCTCCCGCCGCGGCCGTATCCTGGGCCAGGAGGCGATCGGAAGCGGCATCGAGGAAATCCGCGCCCAGGTGCCGCAGTCCGAGCTTTTGCGCTATGCGATAGACCTCCGCTCCATCACGAGCTCCACCGGTTCGTTCGAAACCTCGTTCGACCACTACGACCCGATTTCCGGCAAGCTGGCGGACAAGATCGTTGAAGAGTCCAAGGCCATTGCGAAGGAGGCGAAGGAATAGCGGCGGCCAAAAGGAAATTGACATTTATGCCGATAAAACCTATAATTAGCTAGGCTTTATCGGCAAAGGAAGTTGACTAATGAAAAAACTGCTCGCTCTTATCATTTTGCTCTCCACCTCAAGCTTGCTTTTCGGACAGATGAAGTTTGGGGTTGGCATACACGGAAGCATTGACGTTCCCACCGGAACATCCCTTACAAATGATATATTCGACTCAAACCATTACGATGTTGCCCTTTTGGAAGGCGTGGGTTTTGACTTCTCGATTGCCGCCATGCTCATCCAGGCCGATTTGAAGGGCTTCGGAGTCGAACTGGAACTCGGATATGCCCACAACGAAATTGGATGGGAGTATTCCAAGAAGGATCTGGAGATGAAGGGAAAGATGACCTATTCCTCGTTCGACATTCCCCTCCTGCTCGGCTACACCTTTGCCAAAGGAAACTTCCGCGTCACTCCGCAGATTGGTCCCTACATCTCCCTGCCGATAGGCAGCCTGGACCTCGATGTGGAACGCATCGTAAATGAAGACGAACTGGTGACCAACAGCTCCATTGCCTACGACTGGGACATAACCAGCAGGGCCCTTTTTGGATGCCTGGGAGGCGTAAACATAGGCTACAAGGTCGGCAGGGGGCTCATAAACTTCGATGCCCGCTTTATGTCTGACTTCTCCCACCTGAAGGTGAACCACCACGACAAGGATGGGGTTTCCGTCCTTACCCGCCGCAAGACGACTTTCGGAATCAGCTACCTGTTCTTCTTCTAGATCCCGCAGGACTTGCCATGCAGGGCGACATGCTGCCTTTCTTCGCCTCGCTCTGCCTTTTTCTTTCTTCGGTTGAATATGCCGTTCCCAAGCCCCTGCCGTTCATGCGCCTGGGACTGGCAAACCTGCCGGTCATATTCGCCGTAAAGTCATTCCGATTCCGTACCGTACTTCTTCTTGTCATCCTGAAAATCCTGCTTTCCTCCTTCATAAGCGGTACGACGTTCAGCTACGTGTTCCTGTTCAGCGCGGCGGGAAGCCTTGCAAGCGGACTTGCGGTCTACCTCCTGTACCTCCTGCTCCAAAGGGGCGGCATTTCGCGGCAGATGAGCAACGTCGGGCTCTGCCTCGCCGGAGCCCTGGCTAACAACGCCGCACAGATTCTGGTGGCCCGCCTCGCAATCTTCGGCAGGCAGGCCTACGTGATAGCACCCCTCCTCTTGGCTTCCGGCCTTGTTTCGGCCCTCGTCCTGGGCATATTCGCCAACAAATTTGAGGAAAAGTCAACTTTTCTAAGGAATGTCAGGGAAGGAACCGGGAATTTTCCTCGGCCGGATGCGGCCCCCCAGCTTGATATCGACATGAACCTTCCATCCGGGGCCGAAGACAAACGCCGTGAGCCCCTTCCAGAAAACCCGGCATCTTCGCCAGAAGGCCGTGCCCGAGGGGCTGCGGCAACCGTGTCCACGCCCCATCCGGCCCGCCTTGCGACGGCAGCCATTGCCCTCGCACTCATGCTGGTCCTGCCGTTCGCGGGGCCGCTCCAGCTCAAGGCCGCACTGTGGCTTGTCCTGCTGCTGCTTGACGAAATCAGCCGGAAAGGAAAGGTCCTCCTGCTGCCGTCTGCCGTGATGATTGCCAGCCTGACGGCCCTCGCCCTGCTTTCCCCCACCGGCAAGGTCCTGTATACATTCGGCTCCTTCCGCATAACGCAGGGGGCTCTGGAGGCAGGACTTTGCAAGGGCCTGGTCCTGACCGGAATGCTTTTTGCCTCCCAGGCCATATTCGCCTCCCTGCGCGGCTGGAAGCTGGAACGCTTCGGCATGGCCGGTAGCCCCACATCCCGGCCATTCGTACTCGTGGGGAGGGTATTCGCAGACTTCGCCCGCCTGTCAAGCCGCAAGCTGGACGTCAAGGGGCGGGGAATCATTTTCGCGCTGGACGACCGCCTCTGCGAGGCATGGGCGGAGGGACGGGAGCGGGGCTAGGCCGTCCGTATACCGTACCCCCACCGCCACACACAGTTTGACGAGGCCGCCACTGCACACCCGTTTCCTGCGGCCCCTACGTCTCTGTGGCCCATGTCAACATCCGCGAAACCCGCCGCAAGCCCCCGCCCGTATACACAGCACGCCCTACTTTCCCGCGTCCGCGTCCAGGATTCCCGCGGCCTCCTTGAGCAGGTCGATTATCGGCAGGTGCTGGGGGCAGACCCCCTCGCACTGGCCGCAGCCCACGCAGT
Source organism: Treponema sp. (assembly GCA_024690865.1). GTDB lineage: Bacteria > Spirochaetota > Spirochaetia > Treponematales > Treponemataceae > Treponema_D. The sequence continues at coordinate 16,658 of JAILON010000138.1, forward strand.
CCGCCGCCCTGCCCCCGCGCGAGGCGACGCCGGAATAGAAGTTCTTGGCCCGCCAGTCGTCCGGGTAGCGGCGCAGGGTATTGATTGTCCTGAACACGTCCGGAATGCTTATGTGCATGGGGCATCCGTCCGTGCAGTACTTGCACGCCGTGCAGCCTATCTGGGGAATGCTCAGAATCTCGTCCGTCACCTCGTCGATTATCTTCATCTCGTCGGCGGCAATCGGCTCAAAGTCCGTGAAGGTCCTGATGTTGTCGTCCATCTGCTCCTCGGTGGACATGCCGGAAAGCGTAGTCATCACGCCGGGAAGGGAGGCGACGTAGCGCAGGGCCCATGACGCGACGGACTTGTCCGGCTGCCGGGCCTTGAACTTTGCCTCAATCTCCGGGGCCATGTTGGCAAGCATGCCGCCCCGCACCGGCTCCATGACGATGATCGGGACCTTCCGCGCGTGCAGGATGTCGTAGAGCTTCTGCGAGTGCACGACCGGGTTCGTCCGGTCCAGGTAGTTCAGCTGTATCTGCACAAACTCCATCTCGGGGTGCTTGTCCAGCACCTTCTCCAAGAGCTCCGGAGTCCCGTGGAATGAGAAGCCCAGATGCCGTATGCGCCCCTGCTCCTTCGCCCTGAGCCCCCATGAGAAGCAGTCGAACTTCTCGTATACATCGTAGTTGGACCCGTCCTCAATCGAGTGGAGCAGGTAGAAGTCAAAGTAGTCCACCCCTGCCCGCTCAAGCTGCTCGTTGAAAATGCGCTCGATGTCCGCCTCCTGCTTTATCTCCCATGCGGGGAGCTTGGTCGCCAGCATGAAGCTCTCGCGCGGGTAGCGCTTGACCAGGCACTCGCGGGCGGCCACCTCGGACTTGCCCCCGTGGTACACGTATGCGGTATCGAAGTAATTCATCCCGCTCTTCATGTAGCGGTCAACCATGTCGTTGACGCGCCCCAAATCAATCGCCCCGTCCTTCTCCGGCAGCCTCATCAGGCCGAATCCCAGCCTGGGCATCCTGCTCATATCTATGGCCATGCGTTCTCCTCCCAAATAATCTTACCAGCCCCGGAATCAGATACGGGACTTGCTCTCCTCGAGCACGGCAATCACCCTGTCACACCATGCGTCGAACTCCGGATCCTCCACCTGGCACTCCGGGTGGGACAGCACGTAGTCAAGCGCAATCCGCACCCCCCGGTTGAAGGGCACGGTCGTCCGCATATCCGGGACAAGCCGCTTGAGCTTCGCGTTGTCAAAGACGACCGTGACCGACTTGTCCCCGGTCAGGCTGCCCGCAAAGTCGTAGCCGTACTTTTCGCCGACCGCGCTCAGGTAATCCGAGGCGACGTGGTAGGCCTTGAGCTCAACGCCCAGCGCGTCCGCGATCGTCCGGTAAATCTGGTCCCAGGAAAGGCTCTCGTCGCCCGTGATCTGGAATGCCTCGCCGATCGCGTGGGCGTTCCCCATCAGGCCGACGTAGCCGGTCGCAAAGTCCTCGTTGTATGTCAGCGTCCAGAGCGACGAACCGTCCCCCTGTATGATGACGGGCTTCCCCTCCAGCATCCGCTTGATGACCTGGTAGGAACCCTTCTTGCCGTGCACACCGAGGGGGACGCTCCGCTCGTCGTAGGTGTGGCTCGGGCGGACGATTGTCACGGGGAAGCCTTCCTCCCGCCACTTCTTCATTAGGAACTCCTCGCAGGCTATCTTGTTCCGCGAGTATTCCCAGTGGGGGTTCGCGAGCGTCGTCCCCTCCGTGATGACGTGGCTAGCGGAGGGCTTGTTGTATGCGGACGCGGAGCTGATGTAGATGTACTGCTTCGTCCTGCCCTTAAAAAGGCAGTAGTCCCGCTCCACCTGCTCCGGGACGAAGCCGATGAACTCGCTCACCACGTCGAATTCCATCCCCGCAAGCTTCCTCCGCGCGTCCTCCTCGTCGGAGATGTCGCAGCTAATCGTCCGCACCCCCTCCGGGACGGCGGACGCGCGGTTCCCCCGGTTGAGGAGCCAGACTTCCCACGAGGGGTCCTTCGCAAGCCGCCTCACGATGGCCGCGCTGATCGTGCCCGTTCCTCCGATGAACAGGGCCTTCTGCTTCCGTATGGCCGCCATACCCGTCCCTCCTACAGCATCATCCGGTAGATTTCCGCGCAGTCCTTCTCGTCCAGCTTCACGAATCCCTCGATGTAGCCGGGCCTGCCGTCGCCACAGCAGAGCTGCTTGACGAGCGTCGGGATGTCCGCCTCCTTCGCACCCAGTTCGGCAAAGTTCCTGGGCATGCCGATTGAGATGAGGAAGCTTCTGAAAGCATCGATCCCCTCGAGCGCGGTGACCTCCGGGTGGTCAAAGTCCATCTGGCAGCCCCAGACCCGGACGGCGACCTTGGCAAAGCGCATCACGTCATGCCGCATCACATACTTGAACACGGCGGGCATCGTGACGGCAAGCCCCGCTCCGTGGGCGCAGTCGTACAGGGCGGAAAGCTCGTGCTCCACGTTGTGGCTGTTCCAGTCCTGGCTCCGCCCCACGCCGCAGGAGTTGTTGTGCGCCATCATGCCCGCCCACATGATGTTGGCGCGTGCCTCGTAGTTGTGCGGGTCGGCGATGACGCGCGGTCCCTCGTGCCGCATCGTCAGGAGCAGGGCCTCGATCATGCGGTCCGTCACCTCGACTTCCTTCGTGTTGGTCAGGTAGCGCTCGTAGAGGTGGGCCATGATGTCCGTGATTCCCGCCGCGCTCTGGTAGGGAGGCAGGGTCTCGGTCAGGGCGGGGTTCAGGATGCTGAACTTGGGCCGTATCGCGTTGCCGCTCGCCCCCCGCTTGAACATCCCCTCCTCCTTGGTGATGACCGAGTCGGGGCTGCCCTCGCTGCCCGCCGCCGCAATCGTCAGCACCGTGCCGACCGGCAGGGCCTTCTCAATCGGCTTTCCCGTGTAGAAGTCCCAGAAGTCCCCGTCATAGACGGCACCCGCCGCAATCGCCTTGGCGGAGTCGATGACGCTGCCGCCGCCGACCGCGAGGATGAAGTCCACCTTCTCCTTGCGGCAGAGCTCGATTCCTTCATAGACAAGGCCGCTCCGGGGGTTGGGCCTGACTCCGCCCAGGCTCACATAGGGAATGCCCGCCCCCTTGAGGGAGGCTTCCACCCGGTCCAGGAGGCCGGAGCTCTTCGCGCTCTTGCCGCCAAAATGTATCAGCACCTTGCTGCCGCCGAACCGCCTGACATAGCTGCCCGCCTCTTTCTCGGTATCCTTGCCGAAGACAAAGAAGGTCGGTGAATAGAAGGTAAAGTTGTTCATGGGTCAAAATCTCCTTACCCTTCCATGATAAGGCAGGATTGCGGAAAAAGATAGAGGATTTTTACTGAAAACTGCCCGATTTTTGCTGTCCGCGGCAATACCGGTGTCCGACAGGGCAATATCGTGGATGAACTATAGCTCATCCACAAGTTTTATGCCAACCTCTTGGATTTGCCGCAGCTGCTTGTCATTCGTCAAAAAAACATTGCAATCGTACACAATAGCAGCCGCAAGCTGCAATGAATCCGCAGTTTTTATTCCAGGATATTCTGCACGGATTTGAGCGGCTTTTTCGGCTATATCTTCCCCGATACTGATTTTTAGGATATGAGCATTCTGCAAGAATGATTTGTATCCCATAATTTTCACGAAATTTTTCTCGCGATACGGATACACAAAATACTCTGTGTCCGTTATGGTGGAAGTATACAGGATGCTTTTCTCATCCATCGCGGAAAGAAGGTATTTTTCAACCTTTGATGCAAACGGCTCAATTCCGTCCAAATAATAAATGAGCGGGGACGTGTCCAAGAATATTGAGCTCATCTTGACCGTTCCTCAGCCCTCAGCGCAGAAACATACTCCTGAGGATCTTCCTCCCATATCCTTCCGCCGAAACCTTTATACCGCGCAAGAAGATCCACGTTCCTTTCATGTTCATCCGGCTCAAAGTATTCATCAAGAATGGTAATCCGGACTTTCTGATTCTCCTTTACGGAAACATCCTCCAGAGCAACATATTGCCTGCCATCATAGTACCCTTCGATAGTCATGTATCACCCCCGGTATCTGTAAGTATATCACGCTTTTGAGTTATGTTCCAGATGAATCAGAGCTTCATCTGATAAGGCAGGATTGCGGAAAAAGATAGAGGATTTTTACTGAAAACTGCCCGATTTTTGCTGTCGGCGGGGGGAGGAGAGGCGAGGACATACGGTTGCCGTTCCCCAAAAGAAGCGATATACTGAATGCGCAGGAGGCCTTTATGAGCGACATTGCATTTAATGCGGTTTTGAATGAAGTGGACAACTTTTCGTACAACCAATGCGTCATGCTCTTGACGCGGCTTTCCCAGGCATTGCAGAACTGGGCTTCAAAAGACAGCGATGAAGATTTGTTTTATTCAAAAAGCAATATTGAGCATATTGAACGGGGGATAAAAGCTCTCGATGAAGGGAAAGGGGTAGAGCACGAGCTCATCGAGGTAGATTGATGAAGAAAATCTGGTTCGTTGTTGTAGCATAGGAAAATGAATAAAGAAAACAGTATTACAGAATATAAGCAGGAACTCACCCAGAATTTTGAGCGGTCGGTCATTGCGTTCCTCAATTCCAACACTGGCGGGCATATCTATATCGGAATAAGTGACGATGGCTCTACATGTGGCGTAAAGAACCCCGACGAGACGCAGCGGCAGATGGCAGACCGAATCTTGAACAACATTAAGCCGAATGTCATAGGGCTGTTCGAAATAGTGACCGAAGAAAAAGACGGCAAGGACATAATCCATCTGATTGTTTCCGGCGGCACAGAAAAACCGTATTATCTCAAAAAGTCGGGAATGACACCGGAAGGCTGTTTTATCCGCATCGGAAGCTCAGTCCATGAGATGAGCGAGAAAATGATTCTGGAAGCTTTTTCAAGGCGGGCAAAACTTTCCCTTGCAAGGATTCCCTCGCCTCGCCAAGATTTAAGCTTCAGCCAGCTGAAAATCTATTATGAGGAATGTAAGAAAACCCTGAATTCGCAGTTCGCAAAGACATTGGAACTTCTCATGCCGGACGGAAGCTATAATTATAACGCTTATCTTCTTGCCGACGAGAACGGGATTTCCATAAAAGTCGCCCGTTACAGCGGCCCGGACAAATACGACCTTATCGAAAGCGAGGAATTCGGATATTGCAGCCTCATAAAAGCCGTTAAGTCCGTGCTGACCCGCTTGCAGGTGGCAAACATCACGAAAACAAAGATTACGCCCGGCGAAAGGATAGAGAAGCCCCTCGTTGACCCCATAGCCTTGCGCGAGGCGGTTATAAATGCCGTCGTTCACAATGACTACACGCGGGAAGTGCCACCTCTGTTCGAGATTTTTTCTGACCGGATGGAGATTACGACGTACGGCGGCCTTGTTGAGGGGCTTTCCAAGGAAGATTTCTTCAGCTGCTGCTCAATGCCGCGGAACCGAGAGCTTATGCGCGTTTTCCACGACCTTGATATGGTCGAGCAGCTCGGGAGCGGGATGAGGCGGATCCTGCACACGTACAACGAACAGTCGTTCAGCTTCACTGACAACTTTATGCGCACGAGCTTCTATTTCGACACAAACCCGGCACAGGCAGGAAGTAAGTTGGGTGATAAGTTGGGTGATAAGTTGGGTGATAAGTTGGGTGATAAGTTGGGTGATAAGTTGGGAAGTTCAAGGAACGAACTCTCATATACACGGCGCAGAATCCTTGAGCTTATGGAAATTGACGCGCGAATCTCCATAACACAGATTTCTGTAAAGCTGGGGGTCAGCACAACTGCCATAGAGAAAAACATCGACTGGCTGAAAGAGAATGGGTGCCTGACACGCCATGGAAATACAAAATCCGGTTATTGGGAAGTAAACCAGAATTCATAGACATTTATCCAACGCGGCGTTCAACATCCGCCGGATGTCGGCGACGACCTCCGTGGTAATCTGGCTGCCTGAAAGCTTGAACAATGCCGCCCGCTGCGGTACACTCATGGCAAGGGGCTGATTATGGAATATGCGACGATTCAAGTTACCGTGCCGAAGGCGATGCAGGAGTATTTCTCGGATGAATACGCGCAGGATTCAGGCGACGTGCTGAAACGAAACGCCCTCCTCCTCTATCCGTATGTCCATAACAATGTCATCTCGCACGGCAGGGCGGCAGAAATACTCGGCATACGGAAGCTCGACCTGATTGAGCTGTATGATGACATGGGCTTCCCCTATTTTGACATGGACATCAGCGATGTCATGCAGGACATACGGACATTCCGCTCGCATCCTCAAAGCAAGAGATGTAAAAAATCTCCATAAGCCCTTAATTTGTTTCTTCTCCTACAAATTCTTTTATAGACTTTTCGCTGCCATCATCCAAAGACACTTTGCAATCGTCATTGATGCCATAGCTGGCATAATCTTTGAGAAGTTCTTTGTATTTGCTTGCATCACCTTCTAGTTTTAATTTTAGATTGCCACATCCCCTAAAAACACTTTCCCCAATCTCCATAGAAGGATTTTTTATCGTTACAGTCCGCAATCGGGTACATTCTGAAAATGCATAGCCTCCGATTTTTGTTACAGATTCCAGTAATACGATTTCTTCCAATTCCTTGCAGCCTAAAAAGGCATATTCATCGATCTTTTCCAAAGATTTTGGAAAAAACAAATTATCGCTTCGTAAACTCTCGCAGCCCGCAAAGGCATAGGCTTCTATCCTTTTGACATTTTTACTGAGAGAAATGGATTCCAAACTGCTACAACCGAGAAAAGAGCTTTCTTTTATTTTATCAACATTTATAAAGCATGCACATTTTGTATCATTATTCATTGCAGTTTCTGGAAGATTTCCCTTGTTAGATACTATAACACTGGAACTGCCAGAACTGATGACATATATTTTCTTCCCCCAGAAACAACAAAAAACAGAACTACAGATAAGAAATCCCAATATAAAGCAAACTACGATTAAAGCACCAAATATAATAATCTTAATGAAATTTCCAAACGCGCAGCATTTCATACCCCCTCCATCCTCCCCGCATAAAAATGCAGCACCTATCAATACGGCAGCTACAGAAAGTATAACACCCAATGCCGAGCACATAGCTCTCTCGTCATCACATCCGCACATTATCTTGCGTCCTTGCCCGATTTGCAAAGCATATACAGCGCAATGAAAAGCACGGAGGTCAGGCACAGGAACTGTGCCACGGAAAGCAGGATGCGCGCCATCAACGTGAATGCAAAACCGCCTAGCTTGAGGAACAAGCCGAAGTGAATGATGCTAAGAAGTCCCCACGTATACAGTCCGACCATGCCGATAACGGCATTGATTTTTGACACCGAATAATAATATGCCAAGGGGGAAAATGGACTGGGGCTTATCTTGTGGTTTTCCAATGTCGGCAGGTTTCCGTAACAGGGAAATTCTTTATCATACGGTTTCTTCGTATACTTGCCATCTGTAAAATAGCATATCGCACACTCGTACCGCTCATACCACATCTTGGAGCCTTTTGCCATCATCACCCACAGCAGGGAGAACGTAATTCCCAGATAGCACAGTCCCACCGCCGCGAGCTGTGCCTCCCAGTCAAGATTTGACTCAGGTTGGCGGACAAGGCAAGCGGGCTGCATACCCTCGTCCGCAGGTTCTTTTTCCGTGCCACTATACTGGTAGACAATCTCCGTTGACGCAGGACCCGGGAACAGCATATTGCTTGCAAGAACCCCATAGCCTGCGGCAATGGCGAGCATGAACGTGCCGAGGAACACCGAGCGTTGCCATAAGTTTGAAATCTCAAAGTTACGGCAGGCCCAGACTTCCTCGTATATCTTTTTGGGAGTCAGCTCCAGCTCCCCGTCCACAAGCTCTATTTTTTCCACGTCAGCAGGATTCACGTCTGCTCTGTCAGTCACGAGAACCTTTTATTACCACTTTGGTAATTTCTTTTTAAATTTGTCAAACTGTTCCTGTGTTTTATCCTTTGCATCTTTTACTTTATCCGCAGTTCCAGACTTTTTTCTCTTATCACTTCCTTCGCCTGGTGTAGACGTTGGTTTTGCCTCGTTTTTTTCCCTTGTCACAATCGTTGTATCTGGTCCTAATTCTGACAGAGTCTTTTCGTCAATATTGCAAACCAAGCGGAATCCACTGTAAATGTCTTTAGATTCAGCTCCTTCGGAATGATCGTACACAGTACACTCAGATGCACTGCTTCCTGAGCCACCACCGCGTATAGCGCGGAAGTTTCCCCACTTAGAGCCAACCAAGTCTTCACACCACTCTGCCGCATTGCCCGACATATCGTAGATACCCCTAGAGTTTGGCTTCTTTGTTGCCACGGCATGTTTTTCTTGTCCAGAGTTATTCCTATACCACGCAACCTCGTCAATGTTGTTGCTACCAGAGTATTCATGTCCATCATCTGCAGCCTGCTGCCACTCAACCTCAGTAGGTAGTCTCCATTGGTTCTCACTTCCGGTCAGCCCTAACATGGAATTAAGTATTTTAGAGAATACAACGGCCTCATTCCAAGTCACAATTGCAGGATGATTCGACGGGGGATTGTAATAGGATGGATAGAGTGTCACAATCTCGTACAGTTCCTCCGTTACCTCGGTTTTCATAATATAGAAATTGCCAACACGCACACGATTATTGTTCATATGTGTAACCACATATGTCAAGTTTGGTGCCCGGATATTAGTGTGCATTCCACCGTTGATATCCCATTTCACATAATCAACAGACTTTTCCTTCCCTTTATAAGTCAAGGAAACAGGTACCAACTGTATATTCCCCGAATCTATCACTTTCATTGTCTTACTATCAACAGTGAACTCAGTAGCTGGCAGTACTTTCCTCTTCGAGCTCTCGATCTTATATCCGGGAATAGGCTCATCATATTCATAACTTATTCCCCTTGGAGAATACTTTTGGGTACAAAGCGTTTGCCCATTATTTCCTTTTATATCAAGGGTTACAACAAAATCTTCCAATGCAGGAAACTTACCGGATACCTCATTCCAGAAATCAGACGGAACCTTTTTCCATCCATTTCCCCGGCTTATTTCGTTCCCCGACTGCACAACATCCAGTATCGTCTGAAATTTAAAAGTCAATGATACACTTGTACTCATCCTATAAGTCGCAGTACGAGCCTCCATGTCCAGATCCTTCCTAGTCAAATCCACAACGGAAAAGCAGAAAGCATTGTTAGTAGTCCAGTAGTCCACAAAGTCTTTCCACAAGGCTACCCAACCGTCATACAAGTCGAACTCGTCGTATTCGATATCTTTGCCCGGCTTACCGTTCTGTATGATTGTGTTAAGCCGCACAAATGCCAACATTGCGGCCTCACCCTTTTCTGGCGCGGCTTCCATCGCATCCCAGTAGGTACCCAGAGCATGAATATACTTTCCTGCATCCTCGTAGGCCTGCCCCTTTTTATACAGGGGCTCGTCATAACCAGTGACGGTACCCTCAGGTTCTGCTGTATTTGTCTTAGGTGCTGCATACGCACTTCCGCACATGCCCACAAGCAGCATCGCTGTAACGACAATTGAAATAATACCGGTTCTTTTCATAATCACTCCTTTCTATAGTTATTTTGTGCCGAGTTTTTCGAGAGCTTCTTTTGCATCGGAATTCCCTTGGTCGACGGCCTTTCGGTAGTACTCGGCAGCCTTCGTGAGGTCTTTCTCTACGCCACAACCGTACTCATAACACAATCCGAGACTGTACTGAGCAGCGGCATACCCTTGGTCGGCGGCTTTCTGGTAGTACTCGACGGCTTTTGTGTAATCCTGAGCCACGCCCTGGCCGTTGTTATAACAGAGTCCGAGGCAGTACTGTGCAGCGGCATCCCCTAGGTTAGCAGCCTTCTGGAGGTGCTCGACAGCCTTTGTGTAATCCTGCTCAACATAAGCACCTAGGTAATAATCTAGTCCACGATTTCGTTCGCGTTCTCCGCGCGTTATTACAAGAACCGTGCAGAACGCTATTGCGAGGACAAGACACACACCAACAATGCCTATTACGATTTTCTTTCCTTTCCCTTTCTTCTTTTGTGGCGTTGTTGCTGCCTGTGCGACGGGCGTATCTTTTTTGCTCCCATCAAGCGCTTTCCCGCACTGGGGACAGAAACGGTGTTCTCCTATGACTTCCGCTCCGCAAAACTTACAGTTCGACATTGTTATCTCTTTCCTCCTTTTCGTAAATGAAACCGCTTTATATATAATCCCGCATCATATCAGGAATCTTTCTGACCCCTCCAAAGACATGCCTAAATTCGCATTATCAAAAAAGTAAAGTCATCTTCTCTTCTTGAGTATCTGAGCACTACCCCCCAGCCGTCTTTATCGTCCTCGCTGTAATAATGCTTATAGAGCGTAATATAATACAAGCCGTTGTTTATCAAATTCGTCTCATGCGACCTAACATATCTCATGGCATCCCTAAGGGCTTTTTTGTCATACTCGTTAAGCTCGTCCGGATCAAGAAAGCCGTGTCCCGACAAAGAGAGTTGCAAAGAGGATTGGACCACCAATGTATTCCAGTCATAATCATCAACGGCACCATCACTGCCTCCACATTCAATCTTTGCGTAACCAAATGTCTCTGATTTTGCGGACGAAGTGCTTGAAGACGAGGATTGTTCAACAGCTTCATTATAGCTTCTCGAAAAGCTTTCCGCAAATGCCTCTTTTTGTTGCTCAAACTCATCAGGGTTCAAACTCGCCCAAATAAGAAAAATAAAGAAACAAATTGAAATAATCCACCCGAGAGCTTTCACTTTTTTCCTCCTGCCTCTTTCCACTTTCTACTAACGAGCATTTTAGCAACTTTTTGATTGCCAACAGCAATTATAACATTGCTAACAGGTAATCGTCAAGTGTTGCTCATAGCAATATTATGGAAAAATGAGTGAGATAGCGGAAATTTTAGGTAAAAACATACGAAATTTACGCAAACAGGCCGGCTGGACGCAGGAAAAACTTGCGGAGAAAGCAGGTATTTCAGTTCCTTTTATGACTCAAATCGAATTAGCCCGTAAGGCCGCTTCTCTTGAGGTAATCGAATCAATTGCGAAGGCATTTGGTGTCTCTTACGAGCGTTTATTCAAGATGACTGCATCTGAAAACAAAGACCTGTCTTATACATTGCGGTTGCTGGAAGAAGATTTGACAGCCTCAATTGTAAACACGATACACACAAAATTCGAGAGTTTTTTATAGGTCGATTTCATTCGCGGAGGCACTGGGAATCCACCCCGCGGATTTGTTCCTCCGCGACAGCTCGCGGTCAAATGTCGACATCAAGAGCGAGCTCAAGTCCAGCATAAACAATATCATCGACAAAATCATCGTGAACTAACCCCGCAGATTGCGCCCGAACCGGAGGACCCCGCCCCGTCGCCACGGGACAGCAAGCGGGACAGGGCTATTTTACGAACCGCTCTATCCTGCAGCCATATGCCTTCGTTTTCTCGTCATAATTCACCTTGCTACTTGCGAGATTTCTTTTTTTTAATTGTTCTTTTTCAGAGTCTGCTAATGAAGAAATAGGAACACCTTTCTCTTTCGCATAGTTGCGCAACGCTTTCATATTGACAAAATAGGGAAGCGTATTAACATCTATCGGAGAATAAGTCTGCTGCATATAAGAATTATAATTGTTCACCTGTCCATTCATACGTATACACCTCTTGGGCATGGAGTAAAATCATCTATGTAGACAGATATAAATCCAAAATCCATGTTTTCATTATAGCATATAAATTGCTTTTTTGCATTAAAAATTCAGTTTTTTCTATAAAAAGGCGGCTTTGACACCGCCATCACGGTAGCAGAATTCGAGGAGCTGCGCTAGCAGCCCCGCAAGCCATCCATCACCATCTTGCATGCCAGCCAGCAACTGCCCTGCTTCTTGTAGTCGCGACAGACCACTTCTTGCAGTATCGACGGAGCGCTTCTTGCAGTAGCGATGAACTGCTTCTTGCAGTATCAACGGAGCGCTCCTTGCAGCAGCAGCGGACCTCTTTTTACAGTAGCGATGAACTGCTTCTTACAGTATTACATTCTTAAAATTGTAAGTATGCGAGGGGTGCAAATAGCCATTATGCGGGGACGTGTACAACTAATACATGGGTGCATAACCTAGCTAGATTGTGATGCTAATCTAGCTAAACGGAATTCATACTCTAGTTAGATTGTCAGCTTCTCCTAGCTGAAGTATCCGGGGAATGGCGGAATGTAACAGGAATCAGGGCGACACGGACAGGGCAACGCCCCCGCAGTGCCGAAAGTATGCACATACAAGCTCCGCCTATACTATAGCAACAGGAACAGGAAAAGGCAAGGGGCCGCGAAGCTCCAGAAGCTATTGAAAAAGCCACTTCCCCGCTATATACTTGACCGTATGGACACAGGTAGCGGCATGTCAAAGGTAAAATCGAAAAAGAAAACGTTCCTCATCATTCTTTTGAGCGCAATCGTTATACTGCTTGCCGGGTGGTGGGCGTTCTGCGTGAAAATGTATGAAGACAATATCAACATACGCACGGAGAGTTACAAGCCCCGGATGCTGAGGGTAGAAGATTTCGACGGGCTTACCTGTACGGAATACTCCTTCCCCTCCGACAAGGGGCAGATGCTTGCCGGATACCTGTACAGCGTCGGTACCGGCCAGCGGGGAACAGTTGTCATCGCGCACGGGTTTGGCGGCGGCGGCCACAATTCCTATATGTCGTGCGCGTACTATTTTGCGAGGAACGGGTATTACGTCTTTGCGTACGATGCCACGGGGAACGACAAGAGCGAGGGGCGCAGCGTGGGCGGCACTCCTCAGGGCGTGGTTGACCTTGCGCATGCCATTTCCTTTGTTGAAGAAACTGATGCGGTCCCGGACCTTCCTGTCGTCCTTTTCGGCCACAGCTGGGGCGGCTACAGCGTCTGCGGAGTCCTGTCATACCATCCAGAGGTAAAGGCCGTCATCGAGTGCTCCGGATTCAACAGGGCATCAGACATGTTCGAATCGGAAGGAAAGTCGCGGGTCGGCGGCGTGATCCACGCGTTGATTCCGTTTGTCAGGATACATGAGCGCATCAAATACGACAGCTATGCCACGAACACCGCGATGGACGGCTTTGATTCTACCGATGCGGCGGTGATGGCCGTCCATAGTTCGGACGACAGCATAATTGGAATCGAATACGGACTTGATAAGTACTATGCGAAATACAAGGACGATGCCCGCTTCACGTTCATCAGGTATGAGGACAGGGGGCACAACGGAATATTCTGCGACCCCGCGAATACGTATGCGAAGGAATTCAATGCCGGGTTTGACAAGTGGCTGGGAACGCTTGATTATGACTACAAGGCCAAAGAGAACAAAGAACGCTTTGTTAAGGACAAGGACGAATACATAACCGCGCATCTTGACCATGCGCGATGGAGTTTCCGGCTGGACGAGGATTTGTTCGCCAGGTTTTTGGACTTCTACGACAGGGCCTTATGAATTCCAGAAGCCTGCCGTCCTGTCCTTGCCCATGCGGTTTCTTTCCATTATAATGGATGCCCTATGGTTCGCATTGCGGTGGAGGCTGCCGGGCCGGGGGAAGACGCGCGGGTAACGCCCGACGTGGTCCAGAACCGGTTCGGCACCGTTTACGGAAAATACACGCTCCTTGAGCTGGAGGATGGAGGCCGGAGCCTCTTCGTTCCCCTCCACATCGAGGGCAGGGAGGCCAGGCTGGGCCTCTTCCTGTCGCCCGCCTCCACCGCAGGGCTGGAGGAGCTCTGCGCCTTCGTCTTCGCCCGTTTCCCCGTAACACGCATACGCTGGGACTGCTCCCTTTCCCCCCTGGGCCACCGCTACGTCCGCCGGAACCATCCCGCCAACCACTGGAAGGTCCTGCTTCCCCAGACAGCGGACGAACTCTGGTCCCGCATGTCCCGCAAGTCCCGCTACAACAGGCGGCGGGAGGAAAAGCTTTTGCTTGACCACCTTGCCGGAGTTGCCGATGGGGCGGACACGCCAAGTGACGCAAGCATGTCCGCAAATGAGACAGCCCCCGGCGACGGGACCAGATTGGGCGGAGGCGGCCCCGCCACCGCCGACGGCACGGTACAAGCCATGCCCGACACCGGATCCGCCCCGCGAGAGCACGTCATGCCCGCCACCGCCGCCAGCGCGGTACAAGCCACGCCCGCCACCGAGTCCCGCCCGAAAGAGCTGGTCATGACCGAATACGACGGAGCACAGAACATCCCGCCCGACGTCGTGGAAATCTTCTTTTCGTTCAAGCGGAAGCTGATGGGCCGGGAATACGGCCTGAGCCCGGCAGGCTACCTCACGTACTACCAGGTCACGAACGCCTATACCTGGACCTATGGGGAGCGGACCGTCGCCATCGTGTTCAGCTGCGAGCAGGGACAGGACGTCTTCCTTGAGAACCTGACCTACGACCCGGAGCTGGAGGAATTCTCGCCGGGCTTCCACCTCTACGCCCTCGTGCTGGAACGCCTCATACAGAAGGGCAAGGCCGCCATCTTTTTGGGCGGAGGCCAGCAGCCCTACAAGAGCCGCTTCGGGGGAACTGAGGATGCCTGCTGGAACGTGGAGGCCTACCGCTCTCCGCTCGCCGCCCTCCCGTCCTATGCCGCCAAGCTGGCCGCCCGCATCCCCGGCCTGAACAAGCTCGCCAGACTGTCCGGCGGTGGCCGTTGCCGCAAAGAATGTGCCCCCCAAAAAAGCGGCCCCATCGGAAACGCCCCCAAAGAAAGATGCCCCCGCTTCATCAAGCGGGGCTGCCGCTTCGTCTGCGTCCGGAGCAAGTGGACCGCCCAGAAGCTCTTCTTCTCGCTCGTGCCCGTCGGCCACGCCCTCAACAGGGATGCCCGCCCCTTTTCCATCACGCTGTCGCTGACCAGCTTCCCGCCCCGGCTGGCCACCCTGCACCTGTGCATCAAGTCCCTCATGCGGCAGACGATGAAGCCGGACCGGATCGTCCTCTACCTGGGGGCGGACTGCGAGGGCATCCCCCTCCCAAAGAAGCTGCTCGCCCTGCAGAAGAAGGGGCTTGCGATACGGTACGTGGGCGGCGACCTGCGCCCCCACAAGAAGTACATCTACGCAATGAAGGACTTCCCCGACGACTTCATCGTCACCGCGGACGACGACCTGATGTTCTGCCGCGACATGCTGGCAAGCCTGTGGAAGGCGCATGAAAAGCACCCCGAAGCCCTCGTGGCAAACCGCGTCCACCTGATGAAGGCCGACGGAGGCCGCATACTGCCCTACCGCAACTGGCTGCACGAAACCGGGACCGTGCGCGAGCCGACCCACGCCCTCCTTTCCACGAACGGGGCGGGAAGCCTCTTCCCCCCGCACTGCCTCGCCCCCGAAGCCCTGGACGAGAACCTGGCCGCCCGCCTCTGCCTCAATGCCGACGACATCTGGCTCAAGTTCATGCTGATACGCGGCGGAACCAAGGTCCTGTGGGCGGGAAAGCGGACGGGCATGCCCGACGAAATACGGATACGGACGGAAAAGAAAAAGGCCCTGATGGACGGCAACCTGACGGAAGGCGGCAACGACGGCTACATCGCCGCGCTGGAAAAGCACTTCAAGATGAAGCTCGCGGACTACTGCGGGTAACCCCTGCCAGCCGGACACAGCCGAACCAACAGCCCACAGTACAGATTGTGCAGATTACAGTGCAGCTTGTGCCCCCACGCAGAATGCGGCGTACAGGGGGACGGACTTGAGTCCGTTCTCGAATCCGAAGTTTTTTGCAGAAATGCGGATGCTGTACGCGGGTTTGTATGCATCCGCGTAAACCGAAAGGCTCTTGGACTGGGTGTGCGCGGCGGACTTCACCTCTATGGGAATTATGTCCTTTCCGATTCTCGCAATGAAGTCCACCTCCGCCTGGTTTCCGCTCGTCCAGTAATACAGATCCAGACCGCATGCGGTCAGCTGGGAGCATACGTAGTTCTCCGCAAGGCCGCCCTTGAAGTCATGGAGCAGGGGATTGTCGTAGAGGATATCGTCAATCAGCAAATCCTGCATACGGCAGCAGAGCCCCGGGTCGCTCATATAGAACTTGAAGTCCGTAGCAGAGCTGTTGGCCTGGAGCGGGAGCTTCACGTGCTCCAGGCGGAACACCCGCCTTGCTATGCCCGCAAGGCATACCCACTCCATCGCATCCTCGAATTCCGCAGCCCGTCCACCGGATTTTATATATTTGTACTGGAACTTCCTGTTCTCCTTGGAAAGCTGGGTGCTTATGTTCCGGTAGACCTGCTTCGTCTTTGCAATTTCGCTCTTCTTGTTGTATTTGCCCATGTCGTTCTGGTAGGACTCAAGTATTTCCGATTGGAAAATAGAGGCGAGCTGGGCGTTTCCAGTCTTCACGTACTCCGATACGACCGCAGGCATGCCGCCGATAAACAGGTACTCCCGGTATAAGCCGAGGGCCTTCTCGTGCAGGGCCTCTTCCAGCGGGACAGCCGCCGCGTAACACCCCCGAATCCTTTCGAGCAGGAAATCCTCTTCCTTGGCAAGGAGGTACTCCTCGAAGTCCATGGGGTACATGTCCATGAACTGAACTTTCCCGACCGGGAAGCTGCTCTCCCCCCTGTTCACTGAAACCCCGAGCAGGGATCCAAGCGCTATGATATGGTACTCGTTCGCTTCCTCACAGAAATACTTCAGCGACGTGAGGGCTTCCGGGCAGGCCTGAACCTCGTCAAAGATGATCAGGGTTTCGCCCGGCAGAATCTGCTGCCGCTTCAGGCTGGAAAGCTTTGCGACGATGGACACGGGCGAAAGCTCGCCAAACAGGGAAGCGAGGCTCTTTTCCTTTTCGAAGTTGCAGTAGAGGGCATTCCTGTAGGCAATTCCCGCGAAGTAGGAAACGATGTAGGTCTTGCCAGTCTGCCTGGCCCCCTGCAGGATGAGGGGCTTGCGTTCCGGGGAGTCCTTCCATTCCAGGAGCTTCGACACGATTTTCCGCTTCATGCTTTCCATTATATATGGAAAAATGTAAATTTCAAGCAAATGAATACACTTTTTAATACATCAAAATCTACGAAAACCACATTTTCCGGCACGACTTGTACTGCAGAACTACGCAGAAGGCGGCGTACAGGGGGACGCCGCCCCACGTTCGCCCCATCCCCTCGCTCCTCCCGACCCACGTTCGCCCCGTCTGTCCCCACTCCGCCCGTCCCAGCGGCCCTCGCCCCAGCGGCCTGCCCTCGCTCCTCCCGCCCTGCCTCCCCCTCTCCAGCGGCCTGCCCTCGTTGACTCTGCCCGTGGAATGTGGCAAAATCGCACTATGTTCGGGATAAAGACGAAGATTATGAGGCTGGCCGCCGGAGCCGCCTACCGCAGCCAGTACGCTCCTGCCAAGGGAAGCCCACTGGAATCCCTGCCCCTGTACCGGAAGTTCCGGCTGGACATCCCTACCTACGACGGCAGCGGACAGATTGTCCACCCCGACATTTTCTTTGACCGCACAATCGGAAAGTACGTCCTTGCGTTCACCCCCTACCCGCATACGGACGACCGCTTTGAAAATCCCTGCATCGCCGTTTCCGACGACGGCATCCACTTCCACGAGGAGAAGCCGGGCCTGAACCCCCTTGCCCCCGCCCCAGAAAAAGACCACAACGACGACCCCGACATCTCGCTTCACGACAGCGTGTACAGCCTGGTCTACCTTGAAACCGTCCGCCCTGAATACCAGAACGTCGTTGCCCTGCAGAGCACCGACCGGCTCACCTGGAAACGCAAAGTCCTGCACCATCAGGAGCTTGCGGGAAACGGAGGCGACCTCATCCTTTCGCCCGCCGTCATCTGGACCGGGGGAAGCTGCCGCTGCTTTTTCGTCATGGGGAACTATGAAAGCGGGCACCGCATCTTCGCCACTTCCGCCCCAACCCTTGAAGAACTGGATTTCGCGGGGGCCAGTCCGCTAGACATTGAAGGCATCCCCACAGGACTCCTGCCCTGGCACCTGGACGTGTTTCCTGACGGCGCAGGCGGCTACGTCATGCTGCTCACGCTCGTCGCCCCCGACGGCAAAAGGGGCGGCAAGGGAGGCCGCTACTTCCTGCACGTCGCCCGCAGCGACAATCTCACTGACTGGAAGCTCGACCCCGCCCCCGTCCTGAACAACTGCTACCGCTCGTCCGGCTTCGTAAAGGACGGCATCCTGTACATCTACTTTTCGTCAAACTTCTGGGGCGACGAATGGAAAACCGGCCTCTACAAAATTGCGCTCGGCGGCTGAGGCCCGCAGCTGAATCTCGGCGAGCGTATGGGGACACCCAGCGGCCAAGGCAAGGCGGCCAAGGCAAATACAAGGCAGCTGAGCCCGCCCCAAAGCAGTGGCGTTTTTTCCGCAACTGTGCTATAATGGACGGCATGATTCGCTTCCGGCTTCCCTGCCTGCTGCTTTCAGCCCTGCTCATCCTGCTCACCGTCCCCTGTCCTGCCTCGGCCCAAGGCGGCGGCACCGTCAAAGTCGGCTACTATGAAAACGAGATATTCCAGGAGGGGGCCAGGCAGGGAGCCTACAAGACCGGATACGCCTACGAGTTCTATAGGAAGCTTTCCGAATACACGGGCTGGAAATACGAATACGTCTACGGAAGCTTCAGCGAGCTGTACGAACTCTTCCTGGCGGGCAAGATTGACCTGCTGGCGGGACTGGCGTGGAAGCAGGAACGGGAGGGCAGCATGCTGTATCCCGAATTCCCCATGGGCAACGAGTCGCTGAGCCTGCTCAAGCACGACGACGCCGACGACATCTCCGTATACTACCCCAGCCTGAACGGCAAGACCATAGGTGTCCTGGACAGCGCGATTATAGAAATACTCCAGAACTTCCTTGTCAGCCACAACATCCAGGCAACTATCGTTTCCTTCGCCGCCTACGACGAACTCTTCGCGGCGTTCGACGAAAGGCAGCTGGACCTGCTGGCGGCGGAAGGCGACGGAGCCTCCAAACGGAACCATGCGGAAGTCCTCTGCCAGTTCGGCACGACGGACTACTACCTCTGCGTCAGCGCGGGACGGGAAGACCTGCTGGAACAGCTCAACGAAGCCCAAACGATGCTGTTCAGCGACGATCCCAACTACATAAACTCCCTTCGGGCAAAATACTATCCGACCAGCATTTCCAGCCGCTCCTTTTCCTTCGCCGAACGCAAATGGCTGGACGACCACGACATCCTGCGGATAGGCTTCCTGGACAACTACCTCCCCTTCTGCGGAACGACCCCCGACGGTTCGGCCACCGGCCTGGTCAAGGACGTGGTTGACGAGATATTGGAAAACCTGAACATCAAAGACTTGACCGTGGAATTCTTCCGCTACGACAGCAGCGACCGCATGACCCGCGCGCTGGGAGACAAGGAGATCGACGTATGCTTCCCCGTAGGCGGGGGCCTCTTTTTTTCCGAGGAAAACGGCATATACCAGTCCAAGACCGTCGTCTCCACCTCCGTTGAAGTCATCTACAACTCCGCAAGCACCCACCGGCTCAAGGACCTGAACACCTCGCATTTCGCCGTAAACAGGAACAACAGCATGCAGTACAACTACCTGCAGTCGGAATACCCAGGTGCACAGCTGACCTTTTACCCCACCATCGAAAAATGCCTGGATGCCGTCCTCGAAGGCAAAGTGGACTGCACCACGATGAATACATTCAGGAACAACCTGCTCAAAAACCGCAAGTACAGGAACCTCATTTCCCGCCAGCTGCCCGCCCCCGACGACAGGTCCTTCGGAATCAGGATAGGCGACGAAGGCCTCCTGCGCCTGTTCAACCGGGGAATAAGCGTGCTGGGCGAAGAATACATCAGAAACCTGTCCTTCCGCTACAGGGACAGCCTGTACAGCTATTCCATGCAGGACTTCCTGAGCGACCACATGGGGGCCACCGCCGCATTCCTGGGAAGCATAATGCTCCTCGTGATCTTCTTCTTCCTGCGCGATTCCATCCGGTCCAAGGAGGCCCTGCAGGAGGCCGAAAAGGCCAACCGGTCCAAGACCATCTTCCTCAACAACATGTCGCACGACATCCGCACGCCCATGAACGCGATAGTCGGCTTTACAGCCCTGGCTTCGGACAACCTGGACAACAAGGAACTGGTGAAGGACTACCTGAAGAGGATTTCCGTTTCCAGCCAACACCTGCTTTCGCTTCTGAACGATGTATTGGACATGAGCCGCATAGAAAGCGGTAGGGCAAGCATAAGCGAGGGAGATGCGAACCTCCCGCAGATCATCGACGACATACAGACGATCATCGACGCGGACATAAAGGCAAAGAAACAAAACTTTTCGGCAAAGACCAACATCGTCCACCCGGACGTAATAGCAGACAAGCTCAGGCTGAACCAGATCCTTCTGAACCTCCTCAGCAACTCCATCAAATATACCCCGCCCCAGGGGACCGTGGAACTGGAACTGGAAGAACTGGGGAACAGGGATGACGAAGTTCAGGACGGACAGCAGGTAAACTACCGCTTCGTCATACGGGACACCGGAATAGGAATGAGCGAAGAATTCCAAAAGGTGCTCTTCCAGGCCTTTACCCGCGAAAACAGCACCACCGTAAACGGAATACAGGGAACGGGTTTAGGCATGGCCATAACCAAGCGGATTGTCCAAATGATGAACGGCAGCATTTCCGTGAAGAGCAAGGAAGGAGAAGGTTCGGAATTCAGCGTCGTAATTCCCTTCAAGATAAACAAGAATCCCTGCGTCAACGTGGACTTCGGCGAAGGCCAGAAGGACTTTTCCGGCAACCGGGTGCTGTTGACCGAGGATACGCCCACCAACCAGATGATTGCCCAGGCAATCCTTGAGCGCGTCGGCCTGGAAGTGGAAATCGCCAACAACGGCGAGGAAGCCGTGAGCATGATGGAATCGAATCCGCCCGACTACTACCGGATCATCCTCATGGACATACAGATGCCCATAATGGACGGCTATGAAGCGACCAAGCGGATCCGCGCAATGAAAGACCCGGTCAAGGCGGGCATCCCCATCATAGCGCTGACGGCAAACGCATTCAGCGAAGACAGGGCGCATGCGCTGGAAGTCGGCATGAACGAATTCCTTGCAAAACCCTACGATGTTCCCAAGGTCATGGAGATGCTGGACAGGTACCTGTAGGCCACGGGGCCTTCATGTGCCCCGATTGGCGACACGTACAAAATCCCGCAAGCCTCAATTGCGAGTTCATTGTTTTTGTTCTCCGTGAAAACTCTTTTGCCGCAGAATGCAATACAATTCGCAGGCCCTGCATATATAAAAAAATCCCCCGCATCTGGGCATCGGCTCAGCTGCGGGGGATTGCTTCCGTGCTAATTCAGCCGGGGCGGCCTGCCGGAACGAGCTCCCGGCGAATGCCCCCTACTCCAGGCTTCCGTACATGAAGTACCAGTAGCCGTAGGGAGAGTGCCAGGTTCCCTTGAGGTTCGGCTTCTGCAGCCAGAACTCGGTGTAGCAGGCGACCGGGGCCATGGCCGCGTCCTTCAGCAGGACCTGCTCCGCCTGGTGCAGGTAGTCGTAGTGCTTGGCGACGTCGGTCTCGTTGCGGGCCATGTCAACGAACTTGTCGAACTCCTTGGACGAGTACTTTCCGTCGTTGTTGCCGTTGCCGGTCTCCAGCAGGTTGATCATGTTGGAAGGATCGTCCCAGTCGTATACCCAGCCGTTGCGGGCCACGTCGAAGTTTCCTGAGCGGCGGTCGGCGGTGACGGTCTTCCATTCCTGGATGTTGACGTTCATCGTCAGGCCAAGCTCGGCCCAGGCTGCCTGCAAATACTCCGCGACCGCCTTGTGGTAGGCGGCGTCGTTGGTCAGGTACTCGAAGGCGGGGAAGCCCTTTCCGTCCGGGTAGCCCGCCTCGGCGAGCAGCTTCTTGGCCGTGGCGAGGCTTTCGGCATAGTTGTCGGTGTCAAAGTGGTCGCCGTACTTCTGCTTGGTCACCTGCTCGAATGAGGAGCCGGGCGTCGCGTCGGAAACGCCGGGGCCGACGAAGTTCTTGGCGGGGGTATAGGTTCCCTGCATGACCGTCTCGGCGACGTACTTGCGGTCAATCGCGAGCGAGAGGGCCTCGCGCACCTTCTGGTTGTTGAAGGGGGCCTTCTGCGTGTTGAAGGTGACGTAGTAGGTTCCCATGAGCGGCTCCAGGTAGAACTCGCCGCCATTGCGCAGGGAGGGGATTTCCTCGGTGGGAACGTCCTTTATCATCTGGAGCGTGTCCTGGTTGTAGGCGTTGTACGATGTGTTCGCGTCCTCGATCAGGTGCCAGACAATCTGGTCAAAGGTGATGTTCGCCGCATCCCAGTAGTAGGGGTTCTTGGTAAAGACAATCTGCGAGCCGTCGGTGAACTCGGTCATGTAGTAGGGGCCGTCCGTGACGTAGGTCTCGGGCTTGAGCGCCCATCCGTCGCCGTTCGCCTCTATGGTCTTCTTCTGCACGGGGACGAGGACGGCAAAGGCCGCGATCTTGTCAAAGAAAATGCAGGGGTTGGTCAGGTGCACGACGAAGGTGTTCGCGTCGGGGGCCTCTACGCCGAGCGCGTCCAGGTCGCCCTGGGAAGCCTTGTCGAATCCGACGACCAGGTTCAAAAGGTCATAGCCATAGGGAGCGGCCGTATTCGGGTCGGCAACGCGCTTCCATGTATAGACGAAATCCTCGGCGGTCAGGGGAGAACCATCGGACCACTTGAGGTTCGGCCTCAGGTGGAAGGTCCAGGTCAGGCCGTCAGAAGACTGCTCCCACTTTTCCGCAAGGCCGGCGACGATGCTGTTGTCGCGGTCAAACTTGAGCAGGCCCTCGAAGGCGTGGATAATCATGTTCGAGCCGTCAACGGCGCTGTTGAGCGCGGGGTCAATCGTCTCGGGGGAAGGTCCCACCTGGACATGCAATACAGAGCCTTTCTTCGCGCCATCCTGGGCGTTCCCGGCGTTCCCGGAAGCGGGGGTGTCCTTCTTCCCGCCGCAGGATGCCAAAAGGCCAGCCATAACAACAGCAGAAACCAACGCAGTCAGTTTCATCTTCATATTCTATTCCTCCATGCCCCTGCCCGCCTAGCGCGGAGGGGCTAGTTACTGATACAATTGGCCGGGGAACGGCACGACGGAGCCGCGCCCGTCCTGTCGCAGACCTGCCGGCATCATGGCGGGAACCTGCCGGCCCCATCTGACGAGCCCGCCAGCGTCACGGCGAAGTCCAACCGCCCGGCATCACGCCACAGGCCCGCCTAGTTGAGCTTGTCCAGGTGGTGGCAGGCGGCGTAGTGGCCGCTGCCGATTTCCTTGAACTCGGGCTTCTCTTCGGCGCACCTGCCGTCCGCATAGGGGCAGCGGGTACGGAAGGGGCAGCCTGACGGCGGATTGAGCGGGGACGGCACGTCGCCCTGCAGGACGATGCGCTTGTTCGCCCGCGCGGTCTTGGGGTCCGCGATTGGAACTGCCGAAATCAAAGAGCGCGTGTAGGGATGGGCCGAATGGAAAATCAGCTCGTCGGCCTCCGCCAGCTCCACCATGTGGCCCAGGTACATCACGCCGATGCGGCTTGAGATGTGGTTCACGACGGAAAGGTCGTGCGCGATGAAGAGATAGGTCAGCCCCATCTGCTTCTGCAAATCCTCGAACATGTTGACGACCTGCGCCTGAATGGAAACGTCCAGCGCGGACACCGGCTCGTCGCAGACGATGAACTCAGGCTTTACGGCGAGAGCGCGGGCAATGCCGATCCGCTGCCGCTGTCCGCCCGAAAACTCGTGGGGGAAGCGGTTCGCGTGCTCGGAGTTCAGGCCGACCGTCGAAAGCAGGGAGAGGATTTTCTCCCGCCGCTCCTTCTTGTCCGCGTACAGCTTGTGTATGTCCAGCGCCTCGCCGATGATGTCGCCCACCGTCATGCGGGGGTCAAGCGATGCGTAAGGGTCCTGGAAGACGATCTGCATCTTGCGGCGGTAGGGCAGCATGTCCGCCTTTATCTTCTTCTCCGCGTCAAAGATAAGCTCGCCGTCGTATATGATTTTGCCCGCGGTCGGCTCGGTCAGGCGCAGTATCGAGCGGCCCGTCGTCGTCTTGCCGCAGCCGGACTCGCCGACCAGCCCCAGGGTCTCGCCCTTCTTGATGAAGAAGCTCACGTCGTCCACCGCCTTGACGAAGCGGCCGCCGCCCGCGGGGAAATACTGCTTCAGGTGCTCTATCTCAAGGAGCTTGCCGTTTGTGTCGCTCATTCCGCGCCTCCCTCTGACTTTTTCGCGCCGTCCGCCGTGACCGCCGCCTGCGCGCCTGCCGGGGCGTCGGCTCCTACCGGAGCGTCGGCGCTGCCCACCATCGCGGCCTTCTGCTCAAGCCAGCAGCGGCCGTAGTGGATGTTGTCGCCCACCGCCGAGCCGCCCATGCTCTCGTAGTCGTTGCGGACGGGCGGCCTCTCCAGGCATATCTTCATGCAGTTGGAGCACCTTGGCGCAAAGCAGCAGCCCTTGGGCCGGTTCAGCAAATCCACCGGCTGCCCCTCGATGGGTACCAGGCGGGAGTAGTCCTTCTCGTGGAACTTGGGGATGGAGCGGAGGAGCCCGCGCGTGTACTCGTGCTGGGGGTTGTAGAAGATGTCGTCGGTCGTGCCGTACTCGATGATCTCACCCGCGTACATGACCGCGATGTGGTCGCACATGCTCGCGACCACGCCCAGGTCGTGCGTAATCATGATGATTCCCATGCCCAGCTTCTTCTTGAGGTCCTGCATCAGCTCCAGTATCTGCGCCTGAATCGTCACGTCGAGCGCAGTCGTCGGCTCGTCCGCAATCAGCAGCTTGGGCTCACAGGCGAGGGCAATCGCTATCATGACGCGCTGCCGCATGCCGCCCGAAAGCTCATGGGGGTACTGCTTGAGCCGCTTGTCCGGCTCGTTGATTCCAACCAGCGTCAGAAGCTCGCGGGCACGGGCGGTCGCCTCCTTGCCCTTCTTGTCGGTGTGGAGCTTTATCGCCTCCTCAATCTGGTTTCCGATCGTCCAGACCGGGTTCAGGCTCGTCATCGGGTCCTGGAAGATGATGCTCACCTCCTGCCCGCGTATCTTGCGCAGCTCCTTCTCCGTCATCTGTTCGATGTGGTGGCCGTTGAAGGTCACCGTGCCACCGGTAATCTTTCCGTTCTCGGCGGTCAGCCCCATTATCGAGTACGCCGTGACGGACTTGCCCGAGCCGGACTCGCCGACGATGCCCAGGACCTCGCCCTCGCGCATCTGAATCGTCACGTCGTTCAGCGCCTGCACCTCGCCCGCCGGGGTGAAGAATGAAAGCTTCTCGTGCTGTATGTCAACCAAATACGTGTTCTCTGTCTTTTCTGCCATATACCCCTCCTAGCTCTTGAGCTTCGGGTCAAACGCGTCGCGGAGCCCGTCGCCCAGAAGGTTGAAGCTCAGGATGATGATGAAGATGAGGAACGCCGGGGCGAAGAGCTTTTCCGGGAAAGTCTGGAATCCGTTCAGAGCCGCCGAGGCTAATGAACCGAGCGAGGGCATCGGTGCCTGCACTCCCAGCCCCAGGAAGGAGAGGAAGGACTCGGTGAAGATTGACGAGGGAATCTGCAAGGTCGTCGTGACGATCAGCGTCCCGATGCAGTTGGTGATAAGGTGCTTTCCGATAATCCGCTTGCCGCTCGCGCCCAAGGCCTTTGCCGCCGTCACGTACTCGTTCTGCTTGAGGACCATTATCTGGCTGCGGATGATCCGGGCCATGCCGACCCAGTAGAGCAGGGCGAAGACGATGAACATGCTGACCATGTTTGGACCCAGCTTCTGGATCCAGCCGAAGCCGGGCATCTCGCCCAATGTCCTGAGGGGGTATTTGAGCGTCTGCGCGAGCAGGATGATGATGAGCACGTCCGGCACCGTGTAGATGATGTCCACCACCCGCATCATAATCAGGTCCACCGTGCCGCCAAGGTATCCCGCGACGGCCCCGTAAAGAGAGCCGATCAGCAGGATGAGCAGGGAGGCGACGATGCCAACCGTCATGGACACGCGGCCGCCCACCATCACGCGGATGGCGTAGTCGCGCCCGTTCTGGTCGGTGCCGAGGATATGGGGGAAGACCTTCTCGCCCTGCTGGATCAAGGCGAGCTCCGTCTTGGAATGCTCGAAAGGCTTGAGCCGCTCGCTCCCCTTCATCTGCTGCTCGTACTTGTAGGGGTAGAATGCCGGGACGATGAAGCACATCACGACGATCAGCAGGACGATGGCAAGGGATGCCATCGCAATCTTGTTCCTGCGGAATCGGCGGAGGCCGTCCTTCCAGAATCCCACGGACTCGCGCATGATGACGAGGGACTGCTTCTCGTCTGCGGAGGCGGGTATGAAGTCGTCCACCTTGAGCTGGAGGCTCAGGGGGTTGCGGGCGTGTGTCTTGTCCATGTTGTCGCTCATTCTTTTCTCTCTTACTTAAGCTTGATTCTGGGATCGACGACGGCATACATGATGTCAACGACGACGTTCATCATGATGACGAAAACCGCGAGGAATATCGTCGTGCCCATGATCATCGGGTAGTCGCGGCTCGTGATTGCCCCGACGAACTCGGAGCCCAGGCCGGGTATGTTGAAAATCTTTTCTATTATAAAGCTTCCCGTCATGAGCGAGGCAATGAGCGGGCCCAGGTAGGTGACGACCGGCAGTATCGCGTTGCGGAGGGCGTGCTTGAAGATGGACTTGACGCTGCTCACCCCCTTGGCGCGGGCCGTCCGCATGTAGTCCTGCCCCATGACGTCCAGCATGGAGCTGCGCATCAGGCGGGCGATGTAGAATGTCGGGTACAGGGCGAGCGCGGCGACCGGCATGACGTAGCTTGCCGCGCTGTTCAGGCCCAGCGAGGGCAGGAGCTTGAGCTTGGTGGAAAAGATGTACATGAGGAGCGTTGACGACAGGAAGCTGGGGATTGCGATACCCGCCGTGGAAAGGACGACGAGGATGTTGTCTATCGCCTTGCCCCGCTTGTAGGCCGCAATCGCGCCGAGCGGCACGCCGAACAGGACTGCCGCGAGGATGGCCCAGCCGCCGAGCCTCGCCGACACCGGGAACTTGGTAAAGATAATCTCGCTGACCGTGCGGCCCCGCTTTTTGACCGACAGGCCAAAGTCGCCCTTGAGGAGCCCGCCCATGTAGGTCAGGTACTGCTGGCCGAGCGGCTTGTCAAGCCCGTACTTGGCCTCCATCGCCGCCTGTGCCTGGGGGGTGACCGCTTTCTCGGAAAGGAAAGGCCCGCCCGGAACCATGTTCATGATAAAGAAGGTGAGGGTCGCCACAAGAAAGGCCGTTATGACGGCCGTGACCAGCCTCTTGCCGATATACTTCAGCATAACTATTCTCCGCCACTTAGAAATGCAAAACGGCTCATTATAACAAAAAGAAACCGTCTGTTCAAGTATATGGACGGACGTATAGGACGGAACGGAGAATGCGGACAGCTGCCGGGCCGGGGAACGACATCCCCTGCCCGACAGCACATGTTTACGCTGAAACAGCCTCGCAGGTCCGCCGCGGTAAACCCGCACGGACGTCTTGAAGCTGCCGCAGGCGTACGGGATGTTGCCTACAGGACCTGCGAGTTCAAGAGGGTCGCCACCGGGGTCAGGGAAGTGGCATAACTTATCTTGTCCCCCTCATAAATGAGGAACTCCCTCCACGAGCGGTACTGATCGGTACTGTTCTCGAAGACTATGTCGGCTACGGTACCTGAAAGGATTCCTTTGTCATCGTAAGTCCACGAGAGCTGTCTATATGCGTCTTTCTGCGCAGCTGAGTACGGCATCTGTGAAAGGGGCTTCGAACCTGTTTGCACGCCGTTCTCGTATGCCGTGAACCATATGTCGTCCGCACGGGGCTCCAAAGCAAGCTCTTTCACTGGCTGCCCCCTCTCTTTGATGCGGTAGGCCTGCGCGCCGTTCGCGCGGAACTGGATATCAAAATACTCCGTATTGTCATCGTCGTCAAACTGATCTGCCGGTACAGTCCACCATCCGCCGGTAAAGCCGCTGCTGAAATCTTTCCGTACGAGATAGTAGCTCGTTATGAAATAAATCGTCCCGGTGCCCGCGTCCTGTTTGATTGTGGTCGTGAAATTGTCATTCGTTTGGTAGACAATACCTATCACCTGCTCGCCGTTGTACGAGAACTCGCCAATCCAGAGGACCACCGCGTCCACCGTCATCGCGTTCATGCCGCCGGGGACATACTTGGCGACGCGGGCATTCGCCGACGCGCTGCCGCTCCGGTAGGAAGCGTTCACGGCACTTGCGGGCGCAATCTTGCCTCCGGTTCCGCTGGAGTTGAACACGAGCACCCAGTCGCCCGTCCTCATGCTCTTGCCCGCAACCTGGGTCTGGGGAACCGCCGCAAGGTTGGCCGCCGGGACGGGCACGTTCGCTACAGCGCCACCGCTGCCCGAGCTGCTGCCAGAACTTCCGCCGCTTGAGCCGCCGCCGGAACTTCCGCCGCTTGAGCCGCTGCCGGAACTTCCGCTGCTTGCCACCGCCGTGTCACCGCCGTTCTTGTAAAAGTCCTCATCCCAGTAGTCGCATGACGCGAAGAGGGCTGCCGCACCAACAAGAAGCGACGCAAACGAAACCCTCAGAAAAGTCTTTCCTAACTTCTTCATAGAGGAACATCTCCTTTTGTACGTATCACGTACTTCACTTTTTTCTGGCAATAGCACCAGATACCATCAGTATACCTGCAGTGAAAAATAAAAAACAGTGATTTTCAATCATAGTTTTTGCCCCCGCGGACAGAAAACCGGGCGATTTTTCTCCATAAAAATGTGACATTCTTGGATTTCCTCCACAGATGTTTATATGGACAGTTTTCTACTGCCCGTAGTATACTCAAGGAGGCCAGAAATGGCAAAACGCAAGGCCCGGCCCGGGGCGGTGTCCCCGGAGGAAAAGGGCGGGGCAAAGAGGATGTCGAGGCGGAAGGGCAAGGCCCGGCACAACGCACGGTGCAAGTCACGGGGCAAAGCACGGTGCAAAGCACGGTGCAAAGCACGTAGGAACCACAAGGACAGCCTTTTCTGCCGCCTGTTTTCGGATAAGGAGAACGCCCTGTCGCTCTACAATGCGCTGACGGGCAGCTCGTACACGGATGCGGACGGGCTTGAAATCGTGACGCTGGAGGACGCGGTGTACCTGTCGCAGAAGAACGACTGCGCGGTCTGCGTCCAGTCATCTCTCGCCTTGTTCGAGCAGCAGAGTTCATGGAATCCGAATATGCCGCTTCGGGGACTGCTCTACTTTGCCGCTGAATATGCAGGGTGGCTTGCCCGGCACAAGGTTGACGTGCATTCCAGCTCGCTGGTGAAGATTCCATCCCCCGTCTACTTCGTCCTCTATAACGGAATGGACAGGCAGGTGGAAAAGACGGAGTTGCGGCTTTCCGAGTCCTTTGAGAAGCCTGCGGAAGGCTACGAGTGGACGGCACATGTGGTCAACGTGAATGCCGGGCATAACGCACAGGTGCTTGGCCGCTGTCCGCTTTTGGGCGAATATGCAGCGTTCATTGCGGACATACGGCAGGGGCAGGCGGACGGAAAGCCGCTGACTGAGGCAGTAGATGCCGCAGTGGACAAGTGTATCAGGAAGGGCGGAAAGCTCGCGGAGTTTATGAGGAAGCACAAGGCGGAGGTGAACAGCATGTATTTGTTTGGCGTTGATTTTGAGGCAATTCATAGAGAGGCCATGCAGAGAGAAGCTCAAGAAAAGCTGAAAGAGGCATGGGCGGATGGAATGTCACAAGGGCAGGAGAGAGCTCTCCGCAGCCTGATGGACAGTATGTCGTGGACGGCAACACAGGCAATGGACGCGCTGAAAATCCCCGCGGAGGAGCGGGAAAAGTACGCGGCCAAGCTAGAAGAGGCCGTAGCAGAGGCGTAGCAAGCCGTCCACCCTGCCAGAGCCAGGACGTATCCCGCATGCTGCACGGGAGGAACGTCCCGGCGGCACGAGGCATACGTCGTGGCGGCCTCGCAGGGGGCTGGCGGCACGGGGCATACGGCGAGCCCACCAGCCCCTAGATTTTATGCGCCCGATGTGCTATGTTTTGGTTCAGCCGCACGGGGCGGCTCCGGGTGCGCGCACGCCCGCAGGTTGTACGGGCGGCCCCTCGGGGGCATCGTTATATTATCAAACTTGGAAAACGGCATGAAGACGGTCATCACCTACGGTACATTCGATTTATTCCACGAAGGGCACTACAAGCTGCTGGAGCGGGCCAAGGCCCTGGGGGACTACCTCATCGTCGGCGTCACGACGGAGCAGTACGACGAGACGCGGGGCAAACTGAACCTCGTGGACTCCCTGTCCGAGCGCATCCACAACGTGAGCAGCTGCGGCTTCGCGGACGAGGTGATTGTCGAAGACCACATCGGCCAGAAGGTGGAGGACATCATCAAGTACAAGGTGGACGTCTTTACCGTCGGTTCCGACTGGGTGGGGAAGTTCGACTACCTGCGGGACTACTGCGAGGTGGTCTACCTGCCCCGGACCGAAAACGTCAGTTCCTCCCTGCTCAGGACCAACGGGCATTCCATCATACGGCTGGGCATAATCGGCACGGGCAGGATAGCCAGCCGCTTCATCAATGAGGTCCGCTACGTCAACGGCATAGAGATCACCGGAATATACAACCCCCACATCGACAGCGCGGCAGGCTTTGCCCAACGGTTCGGCTTCCCCTTCCACACGGACAACTTCGACGCGCTGATGGGCTGCGTGGACGCGGTGTACATCGCAAGTCCCCACGGCACCCACTACGAATACGCAAAGAAGGCCCTCGTCGCCAAAAAGCACGTCCTGGCCGAAAAGCCGATGGTCTTTTCAAAGGAAAAGGCCGTGGAGCTGTACGCGCTCGCCAAGCAGAACCGCTGCGTCCTGCTCGAGGCCGTGAAGACGGCCTACTGCCCCGGCTTCAACCAGCTCCTGGGGGTGGCGCGCAGCGGAGTCATCGGTTCCATAAGGGACATAGAGGCTGCCTTTACCCGCCTGATCCAGCCCGGACGGCGGGAGTGGGACGACGCGGTCTTCGGCGGCGGCTTCACGGAATACGGAACCTACGTCCTCCTGCCCATCATCAAGCTTCTGGGCAAGGATTTTGAGGACGTGCAGTTTTCCAGCATACTTGCGGAGAACGGCATAGACATATACACGAAGGTGTCCCTGCGCTACAAGAAGGGGATGGCCCTGGGCAAAACCGGGGTCGGGGTCAAGACCGAAGGCCAGCTGGTCATCGCGGGCACGAACGGCTACATACTGGCCCATTCCCCCTGGTGGCTGACCAAGGAATTCGAGGTCCACTACGAGGATCCCAACAAGGTGGACCGCTACACGGCCTCATACCTGGGCGAAGGCTTCCGCTACGAGCTGAGCGAGTTCGTGTACCTGATAAACGGATACGGGGACAGGAGCTACAAGCTGACGGCGGGCGAGTCCACCGCCATAGCCGATGTGTTCGGCCGCTTCATGTCACAGCGGAAGGCCTACGTGGAGCGGATGCAGGAGGATCAGGACCACTAGCGGGCAATGTGCCACAGCCTCCCGGACAATAAGCCACAGTCACTCTGGCAATGGGAAAAGCCACTCGCGCAATAAGCCACAGATGCTCGCGCAATAAGCCGGAGCCTCCCGGACAATAAGCCACAGTCTCTCTGGCAATGGGAAAAGCCACTCGCGCAATAAGCCACAGATGCTCGCGCAATAAGCCGGAGCCACGCGGGCAATGTGCCACAGACGCTCTGACAATGTGCCAGCGTCGCGGTCCCTTGGTGCGGCGGCCCCTCTGTCGCGGAGCCCGCCCCGGCCCACCGGGCTGAACCTGTATCACCCGGGCCCGCCCCTCAGTTCTACAAAAGTTTCCTGCTCAGTTCCAGCGCGGCGGCCACGGTGTCGTCCATGTCCATGTACTTGTACATGCCCAGCCTGCCGCCAAAGACGACCTTGCCGCCTTCCGCCTCCGCAAGCTCCCGGTACTTCCCGTAGAGGGCGGAATTTTTCGCGTCGTTGACGCTGTAGTAGGGCTCGTCGCCCGGCTTCCACTGGGCGGGGTACTCCCGCGTGATGACGGTCTTGGGCTGCGTGCCGAATTCGAAGTGCTTGTGTTCGATAATCCTCGTGTAGGCGGGCGTGCTGTCCGTGTAGTTCACGACGGCGTTCCCCTGGAAGTTGTCCGTGTCCAGCGTTTCGGTCTCGAAGCGGAGCGAGCGGTATTCCAGCTGGCCGAAGCGGCAGCCGTAGTAGCCGTCGATGGTCCCCGTGTACACCAGCCTGTCCGCGCTGGCCAGCAGGGCCTCGCGGTCGTCCAGGAAGTCCCGGCCCAGCTCGACGTCCGCCTTGGCCAGCATCTTTTCGACGATGGCCGTGTAGCCGCCGATGGGAATGCCCTGGTAGCGGTCGTTGAAGTAGTTGTTGTCGAAGGTCAGGCGGACGGGCAGCCTCCTAATGATATCAGGCGGCAGCTCCGTGCAGGGCCTGCCCCACTGCTTTTCGGTGTAGCCCTTGATGAGGATTTCGTAGATGTCCCGGCCCACGAGCGAAATCGCCTGTTCCTCCAGGTTCCGGGGGGTGCGGCCCGCCATTTCGGCGGCCTGCTCCGCTATGCGCGCGCGGGCCTGGGCGGGCGTGGCCACGTCGTCCCAAATCCGCGTGAAGGTGTTCATGTTGAACGGCAGGTTGTACAGCCTGCCCCGGTAGCTGGCCACGGGGCTGTTGGTGTAGCGGTTGAACTCGGCAAAGGAGTTCACGTAGTCCCAGACTTCCCTGTCGTCCGTGTGGAAGATGTGCGCCCCGTAGCGGTGCACCTGTATGCCTTCCACGCTTTCCGTGTAGATGTTCCCGGCTATGTGCTTCCGCCTGTCTATGACGAGGCACTTCCTGCCGCGCCTGGCGGCCTGGTCGGCTATGACGGCGTTGAACAGGCCCGCCCCCACCAGCAGCAAATCGTATTTCATGTGAAACTCCTGTTGTGCCAGTGCAAAAGTCCACGGCCACACAATGCTGCGCCTTGCTTGCATTGTGTGTTGCCGTGCTTTTTTACTGGCACACGAGGGCCTGTGCAACGCACGACGCACATTCGTGCAATTGCGGCCCTCGCAGGTTAATTTTGTCCAGTTTCAAAAGTCCATCTGGACTTTTGAAACTGCCTCTCCTTCCTAATATTATTAGAACGCGAGCGAACGCACGTCCTTCCAGACGGCGGTCTGGTTGGCATACAGCATCCAGTCCCTGTTGTGCCAGAACAGGTACAGGCCGCCCAGTCCATTCTGCGAAAGCAGGCGGTCCGCCGCCAGCGCATCCCCGGAGCAGATGACCCCGCGCCAGCTTTCCCGCGGCAGGGCCTTTTCCCGGAACTCGTCAAAGGTCAGGACGGGGATTCCCTGTACCGCATTCCGTTCCCTGCCGGTGTCCGGGTCCATTTCCCTCTGTTCGCCCGGCAGCAGGACCAGGAAGGGGATGTTGACGCGGGACTGGTAGTAGGACAGGCAGGCCGCAAACAGGCTTCCGTCGCCAAAAAGTATGACGGGCTGCCCGATGCCTCCGGGATTCTTAAGCCCCCCGAAGCGTTCCTTCCACAGGCCGTAGGGCCGGCAGGGATCGTAGAAGCCGTGCCGCCGCTTGTATTCGTCAAAGCCTGCCCGCGCGCCGAAGCCCCAGCCGTAGCGGACGGCCAGTATCCGCTCCCAGCCGCCGGGGAGCCGCAGGGAAAGGCCGTCGAACTGCACCATGACGCAGTCCCTGAAGTCCTCCGCCCTGTAATACGCGGGGGCAGCAAGCGAGCCGTCCCGGTAGTGGACGTATATGGCAAGTTCCGTATTGGAATCGCCCATCCGCAGGGCACGGTCCAGGCCCGCCAGCTGCCTGTCCTTCGGGTACAGCCTGCCCAGGTACTTGTGGGCCTTCCACTTCAGCATGGGCATGTCGCGGAATTCCTTGAAAAAGCCGTAGCAGGAGGCATACAGCATCCTTTGGTGGAATCGGATGGTCTTCAGCCGGCGCTTTTCGGCCTTGGGGTCCCGGCAGGCCCTGTCCAGGGGGAATATGTCTATGCCGATTCCCTCGCAGCAGTCCGCCCACCAGTTCTGGGGAACTATGGCCGTGGTCTCCCTGTCGCGGAGCTTGGCGTAGCCTCCGTAAAAACAGCTGTCGTTCTGCGGGGTCTGCAGGAAATACCTGCCCGAAAATTCGCCCGAAAGCGAGAGCAGCCTGTCGTAGTCTTCCCGGGGAAGGGCAACGTCTATGTCGTCGTCGCCGTCTATGATGCCCCCTTCCCGGGCGGCCCCCAGCATGGTGCCGTACATCGGGTACACCGTAAGTCCGTGCTTCCCGCAGACGGAAAGGAGCTTTTTCAGGAGGTCCAGCTCCACGGCCTTCACCGCGCGTATCCTGTCCGCATCCTGGTCGCAGGAAAAGTCCTCCCAAAAGAAGGGAACGTCGTTCTTCCTAACCCAGCGGCTGGCCAGCAGGGGCGGCCGGCCGTAGCGGCTGTCCGCGTCCCTGAAGGCGGACCAGTCCAGCAAGTCCGCCGCCACAAGGCGGCCCGCCTCCAGCAGGAGCATCCCGTTGCCGTAGGAGTCCCAGCAGCGGTAGGGAAGGCCCCTCGCGCGAAGGAAGTCCACAAGCGCCGGAAAGAGGTCCCTGCGCAGGGAAAAGAGCACCGTGCCGCCCGCCTTCACGCCGCGGAGGGCCGTCATGGCATAGCGTTGGAAATTTCCGGCATCGTACTCAAGGTTTGCAAAGGCATAGTCGTAGCTGCCCCGGCCCTCCAGCTGGAGCCGGCCGTCGGAGGCATGGGGGCCGTCGGAAGGGCCGCAATAAAAAGCACCGACGCCATTCTGGCCGGCAGAGGCAGAAGGGCCGCCAGCGCTGCATCCGGGGCCGGTAAAGCGCGGCCCGGCAACGCCCGGCCCGCTGCAGCGGGTTCCGCAAACTATAGGATGTAGGTTTTGTCGGGAAGGATAGCGCCTTTCAAGCAGGGAAGCCCCGACCGGGGAACACGGGCAGTCCACGCGGGCCAGCCGTTCGCAGAGGATTCCGGCCACGGACCCATACAGGTCGTTTACCAGGAGACAAACTCCATTAGGTTCAAATGGATAGAACAGGAGGCCGGTCCGGCGGACCTCGGAAAGGGCCCAGAAAAAATCCCAGCGGCACTTTTCCAGCACGCGCTCGGAAACATACTCCTGCCCCTCCGGCAGGGCATCCACATAGCCGCGGATGACGGACCAGAACGTGACGTCCGCCGGCGGTCCTTCAAGAATTTCCCGCATCAACGCCCCTACAGCTGCATGCTCTTGTTGTATTCCTTCAGCACCGTGGAGGTGTCTCCCAGCATCATGAATTTGCTGTCGTTTATCCACAGGACCTGGTCACAGAACTTTTCCAGCGTTCCCGTGGCATGGGAGACTATGAGCACCGTCCGCCCGCTCATCATGAGCTCTTCCATCTTCTTGTAGCTCTTCTGCCTGAAATGCTCGTCGCCGACGGCAAGGACCTCGTCCACCAGCATGATGTCCGTGTCCAGTATGGCCGTGACCGCGAAGGAAAGCTTGGAGTACATTCCGCTCGAATAGGTGCGGACCGGCCGCTCAATGAAGTCCCCCAGCTCGGAGAATTCGATGATGGCGTCCATGCGGTCCTTCACGTACTTCAGGTCGCAGCCCAGGAGCATGCCCGACCGGATGATGTTCTCCCTGCCGGTGTTGTTGCCGTTGAAGCCTATTCCTATTGCCATGAGGGCGGCGCGGTTGCCGAAGGTGTCTATGTAGCCCTCGTCCGGCTGGAAGATTCCGGCGACGGACCTGAGCAGGGTCGTCTTGCCGGACCCGTTCCTTCCTACTATGCCTAGGATTTTTCCCTTCTCCAGCGTGAAGGAGAGGTCGCTCACCGCGCGGAACACGGAGGCCTTCCGTACCCCGTCCTTCGCGAGGCTCTTGTGCAGCGACATGTGGCTGAGGTCCTTGTAGTCTATGCTTACGTGGCTTACTTCAAGTGCGAGTTCTGGCATAGGTCTTCCTCCTAATCATACTAGCTTTACGTAGCTGTTCTCGTTCGCGTACACGATGTGCACCCCTATGTAGCAGAGGAGCAGCGAGGCGATGGTCCACAGGCCCAGCAGGGGCAGGTCCACGGCCGCGTTGCTGAGCAGGGCGCTCCTCATGACGTCGGTGAACACCGCGACGGGGTTGAACACCATGAGCAGGGTGTTGAGCGGGGCCGCGATGGTCGTCATGACGTCGTAGAAGGTCCCGGAAAGGAAGTTCAGCATGGTCAGCAGGATTCCCACGGCATAGGACAGGTCGTCCACGTACACCCCGTAGTGCAGGAGTATCATTCCCATGCCGAACGAGAAGAAAATCATCAGGGCGTAGGCCGGGATGACCCACAGTATGTTAAGTCCTATGTGGACCCGGAAAATCGCCAGCATGACGACCAGGACGATCATGGAGAACAAAAGCTTGAGCAGGTTCAGTATCATGTCGCTGAGCAGTATGACGAACTTGGGGACGTAGACCTTGGTGAGGATCCCGGCGTTGTTCCTGACCAGCTTGACGCTGTAGCTGACGGTCGCTGAAAAGAATCGCCACATGAGCAGGGCGGAAAAGACGAAGGTCGCGTAGTTCTGGGCCGTACCGCCAAGGAGCCTGCCGAACACCACCACGTAGACCAGCATGCTGAAGAAAGGCTCCAGGAGCCACCACAGGCGGTTCAGGTAGGAGTTTGCCACCTCGGCGTTCAAATCTGCGCGGGCCGAATATATGATGTAATCCTTGTATTTCTTGAGCTGGGTGAAGAACTTCCGCATCTCCGCAAGGAAGGAGTGGTTGTTCTTGACGGTGTCGGAAAGCTTTTCCTCCAGGACGTTGACTATGATGAAGAGGATTGCCATGAGGCAGATGAAGTAGCCCGCTCCTATGAGCCGCTCCTGGAGGAAGGTCCTGGACTGCTCCCTCATTATCTGGGAGTATTCCTCGGAAAGGAAGAGGGTCATGCCGTTCTCGGCGGAAAGCTCCACCCCAGCTCCCGTCCAGGTCCAGCCGCCGCCTTCGGCTCCCTGTATCATCCGGGCAAGGCTGCCCGCGTCCAGGCTCTTTGAAAGGAGGGTCTTGCTGAGCCCGTAAATTTTGAGTCTGCTTACCAGGACCGTGCCTTTCAGGGGGACGGTCAGCGTGCGGCAGTCGCCTGCCACGATCCTGCTGGCGGGAACGTCCTCCCGGCTTATCAGTTTGTCCCCCCGCTCAACCAGCGTCACGGTAAGGTCACGGTTCTTGAAGGGGTAAACTGCCAGAGCCACGACCCCTGCCGCGCACAACAGGACTATCACAAGCTTAAGCGCCCTGTAAAGCAATTTGTATTTCATATTTCTCCCGACGGCCTAGCGGCCTTTTACTTTCAAAGCAGGTTTATTATACAGAAAAGGACAAGCCTGCGCAAGCAAGCGCATGTATATCGGGAGGCACGGACAGGGGGAGGCGGACAACAGCGGTCCAAAGGGCGGGCGACTACAGGGGACAGGCGACTACAAGGGGCGGGTCGCCCTGAGTTTATTTTGGGCCGCCCTGAGCCTCCCTTACGGCTGGCCCTGCTGCACACATGAAACTAACGAACGTATGGAAAATTTTTCCGGCAGAAATGCCGCTTTTAGCTAGACAAATGGATTTACAGACTATATAATCGAAAACTCGAGGGGATGCTATCCCGACGGATAAAAGAGCGGCTTCCAGAATCGTGCACAACAGTTTTGGACACCGCGATATGGAATCCACGGAAGCAGCCCTTACCCCGGCTTTGAGGGGCGGGGGCTGCCCGGTGGACTCCATGAGGAAGCGCGAGAAACTAAGTTTTCCACTCCTTCTCAGTTTGGATCGCAACCGCAAGCACAATCTTACCCATCGGGCGCCGGATCAAGCTTTCGCTTGTTCCGGTTTTTTTTGCTCTTTGGGAAGCCGGCGGGATTCATAAAGGGAAGGGAAAAGCCGCCGGGAGTGGAAACAGTGGTAGCTGCCCATTGGCCGGCCGGAAAAGAGCCAGACCAGTTCTTCACCGCTCGTGACGCCCAGCTTTCCATAAGCCCGGGAAGTATAGGTCGTCACCGATGACGGCTCCACTCCCAGCAGGTAGGAAATCTCCTTCGCAGACAGGCCGCCGAGCCGGGCGTTCACGCAGAGGGCCTCCCGCTCGCTCAGCTGATCGAAGCCGGTCACAAAGTCGACGAAGCGGTAGCCTTCCTTCCTCAGGAGGGAACGGGACACAAAGCGGTGTCCATCCCGTATCGCAGACCGGGCTTCCCCCAGCTCCTCATTTCCCTCAAGCTCCCCTATAACGGCGGGCACCTCCCGGGCCATGCACAGGTCAAGGCTGTACAGGTTCACGTAGTCGACCGCGACGGCCCCGATGACGGGAATGCCAAGGTTGTCCGCGAATCGGAATGCGCTGAACAGCTCGTTGTATTCCCGGCTCAAGTTCAACAGAATTCCTCTGACCCCCGCCAGCTCCTCCCGCAAAAGGGAAAGCTCTAGCGCATTCGCACAGGGACGGAACCCCCTCCCCGGCCAGAGCAGGGAAAGCTCCGATCCCATCAAGGTCAGATTATGTCCACTGAACCCAAACGCTAACAACTGTTCATGCAACTTTTTATCCATACATATACCTCTTTCCGAAACCGAATGTTTGTTATGATTTCTTTTTTCGGTCGGCATGTCAATATCATACAGGAAAAGTACGCCCCTTTTTTGTAGTTTTTTGTCCACAAACGCAAAAAAATTGGCCGGACAGAGCTTGCTAAAAAACGCAAGAAAACCCAGATATCCACTAGATTTTTCTTTTCATTTACATATAATGGAAGCAGCTGGCCCCTGGGGCCGGTGTAAATTTCTATATGAAAAATACTTTCATCTGGAGGTCTGTATGAGTGACAGGCACTATCTTTTCACATCTGAGTCAGTGGGCGAGGGACATCCCGACAAGCTCTGCGACCAGATCAGCGACGGAATCTTGGACGAATGTC
>JAILON010000168.1 GCA_024690865.1 Treponema sp.
ACCGTCCGGGACGGGCAAGACGGCATACGCCGAGCAGGCAGCGAGGATGCTGAACAGACCGCTCAAGGTCATACGGACTTCGGAAATACTGGGAAGTTATGTCGGCGAGACTGAGCGGAACATAAAGGCAGCGTTCGAGGACGCGGCGAGGGAAAAGGCGGTCCTGCTCCTAGACGAAGCGGACTCATTCTTGCACGCCCGCGGAGACGGCGTGAACAGGCACAACGACACGAAGGTGAACGAGTTCCTGATTCAGATGGAAAAGTTCCCCGGAATCCTCTTCTGCAACACCAACCTGCCCGACCAGCTGGACAAGGCGGTTGACCGACGCTTCCACTTCAAGGTGGGCTTCAAGCCGCTTACCAGGGAGGGGGTTGCCCTGCTGTGCAAGAGCTACTTCGGCACGTTCGGAATCTCGGAGGCGAACGTCGGAGAAATATTCTCCGCCGGGGACGTGTGCCCCGGAGACTTCGGAGCTGTGTACGGAAAGATACGGTTCATCGCCAGGGACAAGCTGGATGCGGACTACATCACCGGCGAGCTTTGCAAGATGGTAAAGGGAAAGAAACGCAGCTGGGAAGAAAAATCAATCGGATTCGGCGCACGCTAGTGCGATTTCTGGCGCACGGTAACGCGATTCTGGCGGCACGGTAACGTGCAGTAAAACAATATAACAGGAGGAAAAGATGGAATACAAAACGGATGCTCAGCGCAGGATGGCTGAAGTGCTGTTTTCGCTGGAACTCAGAGCAACGTATTATGAGGCAGACGGCTTCTTCATCGTGAAGCAGGGAAAAGGGACGAAAAAAAAGAAGAAGGAAAAGTTCCTTATCCATGAGGGCGACTTTCAGGATGAAGAGATTTCCGGCACCCTGAAAAAAGCGTATACCTGCATCACGTTTACCCCGGCCGGAAAGATGACTTACGACGCTGACGGCGAAAATGTCATTGTCAAAATGTGCAAAAACTGCGGAAAGATTTTCCTGAGCAGAAAGCCCCCTGAAGGCACAGAGTCCTGCTGCCCGGTCTGCGGACAGGATTCCGTCATGTACCTTTCGGAAAACGGAACGATACCGGAATGGTACGAAAGCGAATGCGAACAGGAACTCAAGGGACTCAAGGGACTCATAGATGCAAAAGAGTGGGAAAGAAGCCTCGCTACAAGAGACGGAAGTAATACAGACAAATTTAAATCGCTTATCAGAAGGCTTTACAGGACTCCCCGCTGCATCAGCCTTGACGAGGAGAAGCTGCAGAAAATCGCTGACCTTGCAAAGAAATTCCCGAACATGCAGGAGCCGATCAACTACATCCTGCAGTATGCGGGTACGGCAGCATTAAAACAGAACAAGGCTCTGTCGTTCAGGCCTTTCGTGCTTGTCGGCGGTCCGGGATGCGGCAAGACGGCATTCGTCACCGAGCTGTGCAAGCTCATCATGGACAAGCAAGCCCTAAAAATAGACCTTGGCAACGAGGTCGCAGACTTTTCCCTGACAGGATGTGATCCGAGTTTTAAGAATGGAAAAATCGGACTCATAGCAGCTTCCCTGCTTGCAGATGAAGACGGCGGACAGCCCCTGAAAAACCCGGTAATCCACATGGACGAGCTGGACAAAGTGAAAGGAAACCATAATTATTCAGTAGAGACGGTATTCTATGCCCTTCTGGAACGCTGCAATGCAAGGCGATTCTTTGACAACTACCTCGGGATAAACATCGACGCATCCGGGATTAACTATATCTTCACGGCAAACACGCTGGAAGGCATTCCCAAACCGATAGTCAACAGGCTGCACGTGTTCACCATACGGAACTATACGCCGGAAGAGCTGAAGGGCTGCGTGCTTGACAGCTTCTATGAGAACTGGCTTTCGGGCAACGATATGGAGCGGGAATACCTGCCGGCAAGGCTTTCCGATGAGGTACGGGAGCGGATTCTGGAAGAATGCAGCAACGACCCGAGGAGCATCGAGGATGCCATAGGGAAAATCTTCATGGAGACAAAAACCACGGATCAGGAAAGCGGGCAGCTCATCGCACTCTTTTCTTCCGAGGAGATGAGCCTTGGCTGGAAGAAATTCTGCGGCACCAAGCCCATCTCCAGGCTTCCCTGGACACTTCCATCGAATTTTCTTGAGATAAAGGAGGATATTCACATTTTAAATACAATCACTAGTGTCCAAGATAAAATAGCTACTGTTTAAAGTCTGTAATCCGTGATAAAATTAAGTTACCAAGCAAAACGTTATCACAAGAGGAATTACAGACATGAACAAGTATAACACGAAATT
>JAILON010000020.1 GCA_024690865.1 Treponema sp.
CTTCTGCTGTCATTCCGTGAAAGTCAATCTGATCCAGCAGCTGGTCGATGATATCTTTTTCTTTCTTCTTGGCCACTATCGTACTCCTCCTTTAGAGTATCATATTTGTGAGCCATTTACACACTTTTTTTTACAAGGTCCATAAAGCAGAACACCTTCATTTTTGATTGTTTGTTCGATTGTTGACTGGATATTTTTGTCTTCGTCAATACCGTACATTGCATCTGCTGTCATTCAAGTACAAGTTGAATGACAAACTCTGATATTTCCGCTATCATTTCCATAATCCCAGGGAGACGTTCCGGACGTAAAGATTGGGGGCAGCCGTTATGGCTGATACATCGATCGTCCTGGGTTCTCTTTATATCGTGTGAATCTCCGCAAAAGCCATTGCCGTGCATCTGGTGACTGGCAGTTTGTGCAGGACATAAAGATTTTCTTAGTTCTTGCAGAAGGAAGAAAGACAAAGCACAGGTGGAATCTTGCACGGGCCCGAAAAATATGTTATGATAGAGTCTATCTTTGGGCAGTACGGTCCAGCATTTCCCCGCAAAAACCCAAAATCTGAGATTCCTCTATCTAGATGGAAATCACAATCTAGCTAGAGTGTACCAACCGCCTTGCTAGAGTATACATCACAATCTTACTAGAATGTCCTCCCTAGAATGTACATATTCCACTCCCACGACAACTAATAATGCACTCCTTGTTACAGATTACATGCGTCCCGTGTATACGTTGTAACATTTCTGTATAAACACGGGACGGACAGTTGGTCGTGGGGAATGCTATACCGATGAGAATGGGATAAAACAGGAAATCAGGTGGGGGGCAAGGCACAACTCCTTGCCCCCTTCCCCTCCCACACTTCTGAGCCTGAGAGGAAAAAACTGGGCAGAATTCTTTTACTCGGTTATCTCGACAATTGTACCATAAGGAGCCCCTAGTGCTAAAACATCTTTTATTGTTCCATTTACTTCATACACAGGGTTCGATGATAAATCAGCAAATGATAAAATCGATGTTTTTGATGCAGGAAGTGAAATAACATCATCATTGTTTGTATAAACTGTCACATCAGTATATTCATAACCTTCCATGTCAATCAAGTTTTCTGTATGTTCTTCGATCCAAGTCTCACGAAGAACTTTTCCATTCACACAGTACTCATAGCCCTTGATATTATACGGAGCCTCATCAACGCCCGTAACATAGATTTTTACAGACACATGTCTTCCTATCACATCATAGTCTTTAATGAATTTCTTGAAAGCCAATGCATTGCCAGACCCGATACCACCAAGAAGCATCGGAGATGTTACGGCTTCGTTAAGCTTCTGCTCATACTCTGCGTCAGTCCATGATGCCATTCTCTTGGAAATTTCGGCTTTCATTTTTGGTGCATATTTTGCAGCCGTAGCATCCGACCAAGTAAGTCGCTTTGAATTTTTAGACCTATTCATATTTTTTGTTACTACGACAGATGACAACTCAGTCACTAGAACTGAAAAATCATCTGCTTCACGTGCAACAGTGCAGGTAAAATCATACTTATCATATAGACCGGGGAGACCTTTCTCCAAAAAACTTCCTTTGAATACGATTTTCTCCTTAGCTGGGTCTATCGCCTTAAAGGACGGATTCATAATATTCCATTCCTTTGAAGCTACAGTCGCAAAGTCATAAACGCCAGCAATGAGCTTCCGTGAGTCTGTCTGCGCGAGCGCAGAGACCGATACGAGTGCTCCAAGGAGCACAGCCAAAATTCTTTTCATAAGAACCTCCAAATGATTTTATTTCTATCTTTTAGCTTAAGTCAAAAATTTTTCAAAACTCTTCAGTGGATGAACAGTCTTTTTCACACACAGAATCAAATAAAGGACTAATCATTACCTGTTAGTTTCTCTAAATCTTCTTCTTCCATTTTTGTGAAAACAATTTTATTCTCTTTGTCAACAACAACGTTCCTTTCTTTGATAGTTCCTGTCTGTCCGAACATTCCTATGTTTTCGCCATATCCAAGAATCACAGTGTTGTATACATCAGAATCATCAGGATTGTTTATATCGATGCAATCCCAATAGCCATCGTTTCTACCAGAAATCACAAGATTACCAACTCCCTTGATATCATCATCAAATACCACCCACACTTTGTTGGAATCATTCCAATAATACGCCTTCGTAAGCACAACATACATCTTTTTTGATTTCTGGGGAACGTTTACATGCATTCCAGGGACAGATACTTCTTCACCATCTACAGTGAATTTCTTCTTTGATTTTCCAAGATAGCAATCCGTTTTCAAGATGTCTTTTACGTCACACACATATATTCCCTGTACATCACCATAACTACCGAATTCCTTAGAAACGAATTTCTTTATTTCCTTACTGGAGACAGTTTTAAAACCTAAATCTTTATTAGATTTCTTATCCTCATCACCACATCCAGCAAGCATAAGTATTATTACCATTGCAAGCACAGCAAAAAATATTTTCTTCATTTAAAATTCTCCTATAACTTATTTAAGTCGAGAATCTATCGTAGATTCGATATCTAGCGACAGATTCTCTTGTTTACCCCATACAACAGTTCAATGCTAAATCACTCAGATGCCGCCGTCATCAAAAGAGGCAGTCTCTTCAGCCTGATTGGGCTGATTAACGGCTGACTGTTCTCCAGTATTGTCTGTAGCTTCTACAGCTGGTGATACTGCAGGATATGCATATTCAGCAAAGCTCGTGTGCTTTGCCCTCCACTTTTTCAGCTTTATCGGAAGCCAAAACCCATAAATTCCGAACGTTATAAACGTGAGTATCAGCCACTTTATCCAGTTGCCGAACAGCTGCAAAGCCGTTCCGTCAAACTGGAGCCGTCTACCATTGATAACCATGTGCTTTGTCTCCCAGCTGTATTTCATCGTAAAGCCCCATGGGGCGCAAATTCCAAAGGTCAGGACAGTGACAAGGAACCCGAGGATTGTCCAAACAATCAGCTGAAGCAAACCGCCGTCAAAATATGACTCTTCTAATACTAAAGGCATTGGCATTCCGCTCGCCGGGGCCACGGAAAGCTTTTCCTCGGAGAAGGAGGAAAAAGATTCCTTTACCCTCTCAAAAAGCGGTCCAGATTCTTCCTTTATCTTTGTTCCGCTGTCCTTCAAGAACGTTTTCACATCGTCCATCTTGACGTTCTTCTTGTCAAGAACAAGGTATCCAATTATACCTAAAAGCAGAATGATGATGATGATAGAAATCATAACTCAAAAACCTCCGTATTACTTATTCTTATCCTTCTTCTTACTCTTCATCTTGTCCATTATATTGTGGGTGCCGTCCTTCACCTTGTCCTTGGCCTCTACTGCCTTATCCTTGGCTTTTGTGAATATGTTGGACTTCTTCTCGGTTCCGTCGGAAGATTCGGAGTCATCGCTTTCGTCGGATTCAGCCCCGGAAGACTCTCTTGAATCTGCTTCACCCTGAGCGTTTGCTTCGGATTCAGCACTCGACTCC
Source organism: Treponema sp. (assembly GCA_024690865.1). Lineage (GTDB taxonomy): Bacteria > Spirochaetota > Spirochaetia > Treponematales > Treponemataceae > Treponema_D. Next base: position 3,516 of record JAILON010000020.1, read on the forward strand.
TCCTCATTCTTTGACTTCTTGTCCTTCTTGTCTTTCTTGGACTTCTTCTCTTTCGCCTTGCTCTTCGACTCTGCTTCCGCCGTTGTTTCTGTGACGGGCTTTGTCTCCGGCTCAGCTTTGCTGTTTGTGACCTCCGTATCCTCTTCGGGCAACTCCTCGGCATTGCGTACCATGCGGAAACCTATACCGTCTTCTCCGTAAGTTGGGCTATGACCTCCCACGGATGGGAGTTCACTGTTTTTTGCGGTTTCATAGTAATCACCACCGATAGTTCCCTTGCGAGATGAGTCAAGCATGTCATCCGTAGCATTTCTTTTCAATGATTCCCAAACCCATTCAGCAACATTACCCGTCATATCATACAGACCAAGTGAATTCGGCTTTTTTGTCGCGACTTCATGAGTCCTCCATCTGAAATCACTGTACTGACTGTTGTCATGATACCAAGCTACTTCATTTATGTTGTTGCTTCCGCTGTACTTAAACTTGTCTTTGTGTTTCCCTCCTTGGGCTGCATACAGCCATTCGTCTGCCTTAGGAAGACGCCAACCGTTCGCGTTAAAGTCACATACAACTTCACCGGTATCAAAATCTCCCCAGTCGTGAATATCCGTCGAACCATTCACGCTGTAGCAAGGCATAAGTCCCTGAAGTTCGCTTACAAGGTTGCAGTATTTTACCGCATTCTGCCAACTGACATTGTTCATAGGCATCCTGTTAGACTGACTCTTCGGTATGCCGTTTCTGGAAATAGCCGCATACTGCCCCCAAGTCACCTCTGTTGCCATCATGTAGAATTTTCCGACATTGACAATTCCTGTGTCATTCACATAGAATTCCGCATTCCCGACAACTTTTTTATCTTTTGAGTTTACTCCTCCTGGCAGGTAGAACTCAATCTGCTTGACATCCATTGCAAGTTCAGGGAGAGACTTAAGCCAGTCCCTATTGTCATCAAAAGAAACATACTTGATTGAGTATGTACTCCTATCAAAATAAGAGCCTTGAACTTCACCGTATTCCAGCCACACACCAGTTGGTACGATCCGGGCTTTACCAGAGTCAATAACCTTCATCACATCCTGCGGAACACCTTTGAATTCATAGCCTCCACTGCTGCCCATACGCTTTCTGCCACTTGTAAGGAGAACCTTTCCGTTTTCGTCTGTAACATTAAATTTTACATCAAAAAGAGAACTTATAGTTTTATTGGATGTCGGGTACAAAGAACCAGAGGGCATAGAGTGAAGTGAAGCAAGGCTCGCAGCATCTCCTGTTTCTTTAAACAAAGCAACTCCGTTTTTCATCATATTTTTTTCATCTTTATATATAGATGTATAAGGCCAGCTTTTGGGTATTCCTGTCCAACTGTTCTTCCATTTGGACTGAAATCCGTGTATGATATAGCTGGCTATATCATTAAACTTTACACTTCGCTCTACCAAGATATGTACGTAATATGTCGCCGTGCGGGTAGCCATATCCAGTTCACCTTTTCGGATGCTGAACGTGAAGGCATCAGGGCAGTTCTCAGTCCAATATTTCTCAAAATCCTTGCATAGCTCGACCCATCCATCGTATATACTGAACTCGTCAAACTCGCCGTAACCGGGGTTCCCGCTCGCAATCGTATTGGCAAGCTCTGCATACGCGTAGTATGCGTCCTTGGCTTTCTTGGGGTCGGCCTTCATCGCGTCCCAGTAGCCGCCAAGGGCATACATATACCGTCCCTGCTCCTCGTATTTCCTCGCCTTGGCGAACAGGGCATCATAGTCCGCCCCTTCCGCAAAGCCCGTCCACATCGCGACACATGTGCCTAGCACAAGGGCAGCAATCCATTTCAATTTCTTCATATTCAATATCTCCATATATATTTAAAGTACATTTTCACAAAAAAATTATTGACTGCCCGCAGCCGGCGGGTTCTCGTCCACGAACTTCTCCAGATGCTCGTAGGTCCCGAACACCGTGACATAGCGGGGGTCGGTCTGGACAAGCTCGCTCACGTTCGTGCCAAGGTTGAACACCAGCCGCTCCAAGTAGAAGCTGACGAGGCTCACCCGGTCGTCGCGGCTGAGGGCGGAGGCATTCCTTGCAAGCCATCCTGCCTGGTCAAGCACAAGGTCAAACGCCTTGTCTGCTTCCGCAGGATATTCAAGCCTCATCGCGAGCGTCTTCGCCATCTTGTACGTGACTATGCGGCATACCTCCGGGACTGCCCCATTCAATGCCCTCTTGTTGTAAAATTGTACCGACTCGTAGACAAGCTGAAGCTCGCGCTCGGAGACGTACTGCTCGTCCAAGGATTTAAAGTCCATGGGCTGCGGGGCTGCTGACTGACCGTTCATCTCAGCGAGCAAGTTAGACAGCGCATTCTGCGCATTTTCATCCCCCTGGTCTGCGGCGAGCCTGTAATATTCGATTGCCTTGCTGTAATCCTGCTCTACTCCAAGACCATTTTGATAGAAAGCCCCGAGGTTCGCTTGTGCAACAGCAACACCTTGGGCAGCCGCAGGCTTGAAGTATTCGGCTGCTTTTGCATAATCCTGACTTACAGCAGACCCCTTACAATACATAACTCCGATATTACACTGCGCACCTGAATGTCCTTGGTTGGCGGCAAGCTCGTAATATTCAAGGGCTTTGCCACAATCCTGCTCCACTCCACAACCTTCATCATACATACGCCCAAGATAATTCTGCGCATCTGCATCCCCCTGGTCGGCAGCAAGCTTGAAGTATTCGGCAGCCTTGGTGAAATCCTGCTCTACTCCACGTCCCTCCAGATACATGAGGGCAATATTGTACTGCGCTGGAGCATAACCTTGTTCAGCGGCAAGATTGTAATATTCGAGGGCTTTAGCATAGTCCTGCTCTACTCCCACCCCTTTTTCATACATAAGCCCAAGATACGTCAGTGCACTTGCATCCCCTTGGTCGGCAGCAAGCTTGTAATACTCGGCGGCCTTTACATAATCCTGCTCTACACACTGTCCGGTCAAATACATATATCCAAGTTCTGCTTGTGCAAGAACATTTCCTTGATTAACAGCCAGCTGATAATATGCCAGTCCTTTCTCAACGTCCGGCTCAACTCCCATTCCCTGACAATACATGCAACCAACACACCGCTGACCTTCGGAATCCCCTTGGTCGGCGGCGAGCTTGAAACATTCAAGGGCCTTTGCGAGATTCTTCTCTACGCCGTCACCATCAACATACTTGTCTCCCAAGGCGCAGAGCCGCTGCGGGGTCTGCGTTGACAAATCGATGTTCTCCATATTCCTTTCCTCCATATCTAAACGGGGTAGCTCCCCGTGTTTCTTACCTTAATAAATGTAATCAACTATATCACTTTCCCGTATAAGTGTAAACATCTCATAAAATTACCCGAAAAACCTACAGTTTGAACATGATTTAAAGATTGCCTCAAGCAGGTTATGGATTACCATCAAGGGAATCCATAACCGCCAGAATGGATTTTAGAGAGCGGCTCAAAGAAGTTATGGCCTACCATGACATCAAGACACAGGAACTTGCAAAGAAGACCGGCAAGTCTGCCGGAGGCGCCGATTCCCTTAGCCGTGAGATGCGGGATTTTATGCGGGACTTTTCGGCCCTGCTTCCCCGCCAGAAGTCTGCGGTGGCTCAGATTGTGCACCTGCTTGCGGAGCCGTTTGTCCGCGACCGGGGTCTGGCGAAGAAGGCGGAAGATCCGGGTCAGGCTCAGGAGCCCGCCTATTAGAGTTGGAGGGGGCAAATCTCTTGTACAAGTCCAGCTGTGCTTGCTTTGTCAAGAACAGCTCTTCCCCCAGCCTTTTTATTTCATCCTCATAATACATATAATCTTCCTCAAGCTCAGCCTGTGCAATTGGTGATAGATAGGGAATTTCAAACCTGCTCAGCCCCTCCTTGGTGAATGAGACTAGGGCGCTGCCGGAGGAAAGCGACAGGAGCTTGACATTTCCCTCCTCCGACTCCATGTAGCTTTTGAGGTAGAAGGGGTTAAGCTTAGACCCCTCGTTCATTCGTATGACGAAGATGTTTCCTGCGGGGAAAACCGGATCATCATCATCTCTTACGAACAGCGCGAACTTCATGGGAAGAGCGGTCTTGCTTATAACGACATCACCTATGCGAAGGCGGAATTTTTTGTCCACATGATCCTCTCCATCAACTATGTAAAGCATAGTATTCTGTATCCTGCTGGACTGTATGTCGGAGATTCTGAGATATCTGGGCCAGTAAGAACATTCGTACTTTTCCGCACAGGCAGACGGGTCTTCGTCCAGCACAAGATGACAACCGCCCTGCTTGTCCTGCACGCCCCTGAATATCTGGGCCTCATTCCCCAGCACGAATGGTTTATGCTCGTCCGCCATAGATGCATTCCCAATGTAGAAATTACTGTTCAGGTTATAATCAGCCTTGACAATTTCTTCGTATGTGACGAATTGGGAATATTCAGAATGTCCGCTCCAAACAATACGTTTAATAACACTTTTATCACGCTCATTCAGTTTCTCGAATGTCTTTTGGGATTCAGACCATTCACTTTGCCCGGAGGCAAAAGCCCGCAAATCCACAAAGAGGACTCCTTCGTTATCAACATAGTTATCAATACCTTCGTAAAAGACCAGAAGGCTCGCGCTGACATTCTTGGGGTAGACCGCGCCGAAGGGGAGGTTTATTACCTTTATCAGCGACCTGTCAGCTATGAGCCTTTTCTGAAGCTCGGCATAGTTCCTGGTGAACAGGGAGTTGGACACCATGATTACAGCTTTGCCCTCCATACAAAGGCCGCGCAAGACCTCCTGAATGAAATCCCCCGTATGATCCTCCGCACCCCGCTGCACATTCTGGACAAGCTTGATGTTGCTCGTCTCCTTGTTTCCGACAGCCTTCTGGTAGAAGGGGGGGAATGCGTAAATCCTGTTCCAGTCGGGAAAGTTCGTCTCATTCCCCACGAACTTCACATTTTCATTTTTCATGAGGTAATCGGCGAAGCCGGAGCCGTCATAGAAGACCGCGACAGTGTCATATTTCCCCACCGAGAGCAAGTCTTCTATAAGCCAGAACAGGGACTCCGGGGTCTTTGTCCTGGGCAGGCTCCCTCCCGGGGCCTGCTGTACAGATTTATCAGTCGTCGTAGTCACAGTACACCACCATCTCGTCCTTTGTCTTAATCAGCTGGTCCACGCTCACGCCCAAGAAAGCGCACAGAGCCACTATATGATCGAGTTTTATCATCTCGCCGTTCTCCCAGTTGTAGATTGACTGCGAGGAAGTGTTAAGATGACGGGCGATATCCCCGACCTTTATCTTCTTTTTTGTGCGGATTGCCCGCAACGCCGCTCCCGTAGCCTTCATGTCCAGGGCCTTGCTGGGAACCTCATGCATGCCGAATTCTACCATAATGGCCTCCTTAACGCAGTAGATTAACGCTATCCTTACCTGCAATCTAACACACGCTGGTTCTGTTGTCAAGCAAAATTTCTGGGAAAAAACAAAAAAAGCAAATTTCACCTCATAAGGCTAGCGAATACCAAGCACTACTTGCTATGAAGCTCCCCCTTCCCATGCTATTCTGTCCATAGTACAGGAGGCAAACGACATGGAAATAAAGAAGAAATCGCTGCTGGACGGCCTGCTCCCCTCCCCTTCTCCCGTCATGAACTTCGGGGACAGGGAGCTGTCGTCTTACATCTACGGGCTGGCCTACAAGGAGGTATGCCTGGACAACGTGGAGCTGTCCCCCTACTTCCTCTACAAGGTGCTGTCCGAGGACAACCTCCGCTTCATTCTGGACGTGTACCTGAACCTGCTGGAAAAGGAGAAGAGCCCCAAGCTGAAGGAACTCAGCCATGACGGCAAGTTCGACATCCCTGAGACCCTGGACTCCCTCTCCACCGACCTGAGGAAAGACTTCGGCACGAACGGCGTCACGCTCGTGGCCCTCAGGGAACGGCTCATGCACATATATAATGAAGAAAATCCCCTGCAGAAGCTCCTCTACGGCGAACGCTCCTACCTGAGAAAGTTCTGCGACGGCCTGGACCTGGGACACAAGGCACGGATTTTCTTGCTACTGAACCTGCTCAACTCCGTCTGGGGCTGGATTTTCCCCGACGGCAAGAGCTACTCCTACTGCGCGGATGTCTTCAACGTGTTCCTGAAGGAGCCGGCCAATACCCCGACCGTCCTGGCACGGAAGCTCAACAACCGCTTCATCCAGCTGGGGCTGTTCAGCTCGCCTTGGGTAGTCTGTGACTACGTGACCAGCTTCTTCCTCGGGGAGGTCCCCTCATACACAGCACAAAGGGCAAGATGCGACCCCCTGGCCGACTGCTATGACTACGAGGCCCTCTGGCAGGAGAACAAGGACAGCATACTCACATGGAAAAAGCTCGCCAAGGAGTCCTGCATGACCAAAAAAGCCTGCTATGGTCTTATCTGCGGGACGGAAAGCTTCAGGCTCAGGAACTTCTGTTCCTTTATGTGCGAAAAAAGCAGCCTCAGGCTTTTCGAGCTCAAGGCGGAGTCGCTGGGAATGAGCAGGAGAGAGCAGGATTTTTACATCTACGCGATTTCCAAGCAGGTGGAGGGGGACAGGGACGTACTGCTCGTTCCCTGCCGGGCTTCCCGGGCATACATTCGGGAAGACACGGAACTTCCGGAGACATTCGGCGAAGGCGTGGACTCCATCTTGTCGCACGTGAACGCCCCGATCGTCCTCTGCGCGGAGAAGCCCGCACCGGATGCAGCGGCACGGCTCAAGGAGGCCGGGATAAACCTGCTCTTCACGCTCCAGCTCAAGCTGCCTGACGAGGACATCTACCGGGAGCGGGCGGTCAGGTTCTTCTATGACAGGAAGATTCCCTCCGGCCTGATTTCGGCGGCGGCAGAAGCGTGCGACAACATGAGGCTCAGCCCCGGCAAGTGGGAGGAGGCCGCGGACCTGATGGGCAGGGCACGGCAGTTCAAGCCGGGCGAGGCCATGCGGCTGCTCGAGAACAAATTCCGTGAGGACGCGGAGGCAAACGCCGCCAGACGGAAGGACACGCATTACTGCCAGGACGCGCTCAACACGACGGAGCCAATCAGGGACATCACGGAGGCACTCAAGAACGCGGAGGAATTCGAGCGGGAGGAGTACGATGAAAAGTCGGGGACACGGATTCTGCTGACGGGGCCGTCCGGGACGGGCAAGACGGCATACGCCGAGCAGGCGGCGCGGATGCTGAACAAGCCGCTCAAGGTCATACGGGCATCGGAGATACTGGGGTGTTATGTCGGATCGACGGAACGGAACATAAAGGCGGCGTTCGAGGACGCGGCGAGGGAAAAGGCAGTCCTGCTCATAGACGAGGCTGACTCATTCCTGCATTCGCGGGGGGACAGCGTGAACAGGCACAACGACACGAAGGTGAACGAGTTCCTGATTCAGATGGAACGCTTCCCCGGAATTCTCTTCTGCAACACCAACCTGCCCGACCAGCTGGACAAGGCGGTTGACCGCCGCTTCCACTTCAAGGTGGGCTTCAAACCGCTGACAAAGGAGGGGGTCGCCATGCTGTGCAAGAGCTACTTCGGCACGTTCGGAATCTCGGAGGCGCAGGTGGGCGAAATCTTTTCCGCCGGGGACGTGTGTCCCGGGGACTTCGGGGCCCTGTACGGAAAAGTACGCTTCGTCGCCAGGGACAAGCTGGACGCGGACTACATCACCGGCGAGCTGTGCAACCTGGTGAAAGGCAAGTGCCGCAGCTGGGAAGGAAAATCAATCGGATTCGGCGCGCGCTAGTGCGATTTCTGGCGCACGGTAACACGTGCGGTATAAGATAGTACAATAGGAGGATATGTATGGAATACAAGACGGACGCGCAGCGCAGGATGAGCGAGGTGCTGCATTCGCTGGAGATGGATTCGACGTATTATGAGACGGAAGGCTTCTTCATCGTGAAGCAGGGAAAAGGGGCGAAGAAGGAGCAGGGTGAAAAGTTCCTTCTCCATGAGGGCGAGCTTCAGGACGAGGAGATTGCCGGAACCCTGAACAAAGCGTATACCTGCATCAGCTTTACCCCCGCCGGGAAGATGACCTACGACGCTGACGGGGAGAAGGTCGAAGTAAAGCTGTGCCAAAACTGCGGGACTTTTTTCCTGAGCAGGAATACCCCTGAAGGCACGGAGTCATGCTGCCCGGACTGCGGGCATAATGACGTAATGCATCTTACGGAAAGAGGAACGGTACCGGACTGGTACGGAAACGAAAGCGAGACGGAACTCATAGATGAGAAAGAGAAGGAAAAGAGACTTGCTGTCATAGATCACGAAGGCAATGCCGAAAAGTTCAAGTCGCTCATCAACAGGCTTTCCGGGACTCCCCGCTACATCAGCATTGACGAGGAGAAGCGTCAGGAAATCTCTGACCTTGCGAAGAAATTCCCGAACATGCAGGAGCCGATTGACTACATTCTGCAGTGCGCAGGCACCGCCTCGCTTAAAAAGCACAATGATTTGTCGTTCAAGCCTTTCGTGCTTGTCGGCGGACCGGGATGCGGCAAGACGGCATTCGTCACCGAGCTGTGCAAGATCATCATGGGCAGATACGCCCGGAAAATTGACCTTGGCAACGAGGTCGCGAATTTTTCACTGACGGGAAGCGATCCGAGTTTTAAGAACGGAAAAATCGGGATCATAGCGACTGCCCTGCTCGCAGATGATGACTTCAGACAGCCCGTGAGAAACCCGGTAATCCACATGGACGAGCTGGACAAAGTAAAAGACAGCCACTCATTTTCGGTAGTGTCGGTATTCTATGCCCTTCTGGAACGCCGCAACGCAAGGCGCTTCTTTGAAAACTACCTCGGCATAAACATCGACGCATCCGGGATAAACTATATCTTCACGGCGAACACGATGGAAGGAATTCCCGAGCCGATTCTCAACAGGCTGCGCGTGTTCAGCATACGGAACTATACGCCGGAAGAGCTGAAGGGCTGCGTGCTGGACAGCTTCTATGAGAACTGGCTTTGGGGCAACAACATGGAACGGGAATACCTGCCGGCACGGCTTTCCGACGAGGTGCGGGAGCGGATTCTGGAAGAAAGCGGGAATGACCCGAGGAGCGTCGAGGATGCCATAGGAAAAATCTTCCAGGAGACAAGCACGACGGACCAGGAGAGCGGGCATGCCATCGCGCTCTTCTCTTCCGGGGAAATGAGCCTTGGCTGGAAGAAATTCCGCGGCCACAAGCCCATCTCCGAGATACCATGGAAAGTCCCGTCATATTTATCTGATTTGAGGGAGACTGTTTTCATCAAAAGCCTGTTCCCGAACGGACTCAGGCCGCAGGACGAGGAAGTCGGCTCTGAATAGCACAGGAAGAGCATGGAAGGAAAGATGGAACCTATGTACAAGAGAAACACGATGCGCCACTGGTACATCGGCTCTGAGAACTACTACGGCAAGGACTACTACCTGATTTTGGGGCAGTTCTTCAACAGGCCGGGCTTTTACGAGGGAATGAACGGACACAGCTCCGAAGTCATGTCCGTCACGATTAACGAGGAGGAAGAGGAATACGAGATTCAGACCAGGAACACCCTGTACCACTGCAGCTTTGACTCCCTGCGTTTTGAGCAGCAGGACAAGTCGTCCTACAGGCTTCCCGACTATGAGCGCATAAAGGAGAAGTACTGGCACCCGGTTGACAGAAGCAGTCTGGGCAAGGACGACATGCTGCTCGTCGTCTCGGATTACAGCGACTTTTACTTTGAGAGCCTCCTGTACTGGAACAAGGACGGCTCCGAGGGCGGTTATGCCGGAGACCCTCACCTCGGGATGGTTGTTGACACATTCCTGATAAGGGGAAGGTATGGCCCCAAAGCTTCTCTGTGCCCCCCTTCTCCCGAAGAGCACATAGATATCCGGTATTATGTCGGTGGTTCCGGCTTCAGGTTCTACTCGCTGGAAACAGGAGGCAGGAATCTCTGGATAGAGAACCGGGGGGACAACCCCCTGTGGATTTTTGGGGGCGGCAAGAGCATTCGCCTGGAGAGCGGGAAGCGGATAAAACTGATGGACTGGGCGGACATGACGGAGGACAAGAAATTGATGGGATGGGATGAAACGGATGATGACGATGAGGGGGAGGAGAATGCGATGAAAAAGGAAGGAACGGCGACGGGAAAGGAAGAAACAGAGGGGGAGAATCCCCATCAAGACACTTGACAAGATACCCGTTTGCGAGTATGATTACTTTAGAGTTTGGATAAGGAAACCTCTGCGTCAGAAACTGGATCTGACTGCTAAGTTTCTAATCCAGGCTCTTTTTTTTGCTGTAGCAGGTACATTCGCCTGAAGAGCGGGGGGCGGGTAAAAGCAACGGAGGAGAAAAATCCCCATCAAAACACTTGACAAGATACCCGCTTACGAGTATGATTACTTTAGAGTTTGGATAAGAGGACCTCTGCGTCAGAAACTGGATCTGACTGCTACGTTCTTAATCCAGGCTCTTTTTTATTGCGACGGACGCATTCGCCTGAAGAGCGGGAACGGGTAAAAGCACTGGCGCGGGAGAAAACGACGGAGGACAAAAACCGCAAGACAATCGCAAAAATTCAAGTTCTACTTGCATGACAGACCGCCCGCCGTATGGTATACTTGAATCATAATAAAGGCGCAGACAGCAAGAAGAATCTGTATCCGTAGATCGCGGGTTCGAGCCCCGCCAGTCCGCATGGACTGTAGCCAAGTTGGTTATGGCGATGGAAAAAGATGCGCCTTGTTTTTCTAAAGGCACAGGCAGCAGGCCTGTTGGGATTCACAGACCCTGTCATAAAATTTGTGTAAATGGCAGCATTTAGAATGCAGGAACACGCCCGTCAAAAACTATCGCAAACTGATTAACGGCCAGTCCCCAGTCTCTTATGGACATCGTCCAGCGGGAGCTGGCATTCTTAATCGCCAGATACATCACCTTGTATATCGAATCATCATCCGGGAAACTTGATTTGTTCCTTGTGACTTTCCGTAAAGAAAAGTTCAGGGATTCGATTGCGTTGGTTGTGTATATTGCCTTACGGATATCATTCGGATAATTAAAGAATTCGGTAAGG
>JAILON010000027.1 GCA_024690865.1 Treponema sp.
TCATTGAAAGTCTTGCCCGCAACGGCTGTCCCTACTTCCTGAGCCGTCCGCGCAGGTTCGGCAAGTCGCTCTTCCTGTCCACGCTCAGGAGCTACTTCGAGGGGCGCAGGGATTTGTTCGAGGGGCTGGACATCTCCAGGACCGAGACAGAGTGGAAGCAGTATCCGGTCCTGTACTTTGACTTCACGGGGAAAAACTATGCGTCTACCGATGACCTGAAGGCGAATCTTGACGACATCCTTTCCGGCTACGAGGCAATATATGGGAAAAACACGGAGTCAAGCGATGTCGAGATAAGGTTCAGGAACCTCATAAAGGCTGCTCACAACAAGACCGGGAGCGGGGTCGTCGTCCTGGTCGATGAGTACGACAAGCCCCTGCTGCAGAATGTCACGAACGAAGCGCTTGAAGATGACATCCGTGCCGTGCTCAAGGGCTTTTACGGAAACCTGAAAAGCGAGGATGCGCACATCCGCTTCGTCTTCATTACCGGGGTCACAAGATTTGACAAGGTGAGCATCTTTTCCGACCTGAACAACCTGAACGACATTTCGTTGGACCGGAAGTTTACGGGCATCTGCGGCATCACGCAGGAGGAGCTGGAAAAATGCTTCGCCCCAGAAATCGAGAGTATGGCCGAGGACAACGGGATTTCCAGGGAAGAGTGCCTTGCCCTGCTCAAGAAGAACTACGACGGCTACCATTTCTCAAAGGACACAAAGACCGATGTCTACAACCCTTTCAGCCTGTTGAAATCCTTCTCTGAATCTGACTTTGGCAGCTACTGGTTCGGGACGGGAACACCGACCTTCCTCACCAGGATGATTCGCGACTCGAACTTCAACTACACTTCTCTGGAGGACGACATCGAAGTCGGACGGCATACACTGGAGAACTACCGGCTGGACTCTCGGAACGTGCTGCCCATGCTTTATCAGGCGGGCTATATAACGATAAAAAGCTACGAGAAGGATCTGGACTGCTTTACGCTCGGTCTGCCGAACAATGAGGTGCGCTACGGACTGTACGAGAATCTTGTACCCCTTTACGCAGGATATGATGGAAGGACTGACGATATTGAAATCGTGAACTTCCTGAAGGAAATCCGCGCCGGCAAGGTGGACGAGTTCATGGAGCGGATAAACAACATTTTCGCGTCCGCACCTCAGCCTACCAACCAGAAGCAGTACGAGCTGAACTGCCAGGCTTTCTTCTGGCTCATCTTCAAGCTGATAGGCAAGTTCATCCTGTGCGAGGTGAAAAACGGCAAGGGGCGCAGCGATGCCGTCGTCTGGGAGAAGGACATCATCTATGTCTTCGAGTTCAAGATGGACGGCAGTGCGAAAGATGCCCTGGAACAGATAGACAGGAAGGATTACCTGGTAGCATACCGGAATGACGGGCGCAGGATCGTCAAGGTCGGTGTGAACTACTCCAGCGCGGAAAAGCAGCTGACCGAGTGGATTATCGGGTAAGGCGGATTACGGAAAAAAATGCCCTTTTACGAAAATCATTTTCGTAATTTTCCGGAAAGCAAGCGGACAGATGTATGCCAGCCATAATCCCAAAAGCGTAAGCTTCGCACGACAAAACCTTAGAGCGTTTGATTACCAAAGCTTAGAAGGTTTGGTCACGAAAGCTTAGGGCTTCCGGCAGGCTCAAGATAAGGATAGGCAGTCCCGAAACGCTGCTCCAGTCGGCCTGTCCCAAGTACCTTCGGAAAAGACCGCCTAGACTATCACACCCTTGGTCGAAGGGATTTCCCCGCCGCGCCGTGCATCAATTTCAACGGCACTGCGGATGGCGCGGGCTGCAGCCTTGAACAGCCCCTCCATCTTGTGGTGGTCGCTCCTGCCGCGGATCGTATCCAGGTGCAGGTTGCAGCGGGCGGTGGACACGAAGCCCTGCCAGAAGTCCTCGAAGCAGTCCGTCTGGAAGCTCGCGGCCGTTCCGTTCGCACTGCCTTCGCCCCCCTGTCCGTTTTGTCCTTGGCACCCCTGCCCGATGGAAACGAGCGGAATGCCGGTCAGCTTCGCGTCGCATACGAGGAAGGACCTGCCGCCGAAGTCCACGCTCGCCTGAAGGAGGCTCTCGTCCATCGGGTAAATGAAGAAGCCGCTCCGTGCGATGCCCGCGCAGTTCCCCAGGGCCTTGGCAAAGCAGGAGCCGAGCGTGATGCCCGTGTCTTCGATCAGGTGGTGCTGGTCCACCCAGAGGTCGCCCTTGAGCTCCCCTTCCAGGTCAAACATGCCGTGCTTACAGAATGATGTGAGCAGGTGATCGAAAAATCCGATGGGGTTTTTGACCCCGCAGCGTCCCTTGCCGTCCAAGTTCAGGGTCAGCGTTATCTGAGTCTCCCGTGTGTTCCGTTCTACCGTGGCTGTTCTGTTCATAGTGATGCTATTATATAGAAAGAATTGATTCGTGGTAAAGGGGTCCATTCCACAGACTGTGAAATGGACGGGATTCTGTTCAGAATTTTGACCGGGCGTAGATGCCGGGCTTCGTACCCCGGTAGTAGGCGGGCGCAATGTGGTCTACATGCCAGCCGCCGTCGTAGAAGCCCGAATCGTCAGCAGTCGGGCTTACGAAGATGACCTTGAGCTCCTTCCGTTCCGTGTCGTAGACGAACTCGTTGGACTGCCAGTCCTCCCCGGTCAGCCTCGTGTAGTCCATCTGGCTGTCTTTTGGCGTGTAGACGGAGATGCGGTACTTGCCGCTCTTAAGCCCCAGGTGGACGACGCAGCCGCCCGTAAAGCAGCCCTTCCAGTAGGCGTGGCAGAGGCACTTCTCCTGCCAGAGGTTCGTATGGATGTCGTAATGCCAGGAATAGGACAGGGCGGTTATGCAGTCCCAGGCGTCGTTCCCCTCCATGTCCGTGACCCGGATGAGGCAGGGGACGTCGTTCATGTCCCCCCGGTTCTCCGGCCGGTATATCTCAAGGGCGGACAGGGGCAGGAGGCAGGCAAAAAGCAGGACAAGCAGGACGCGACGTTTCACCATTATATGTTCGGCAGGAATTCCTGCCCGCCACAGCAATAGGCAAAAGCCGTGCTTTACGGTATACTGTCGCAATGAAGCAGCAGACAATAGGCGAGCTGACGATTCTTTTCATTTTACTGCTTTCTTCGGCCCGCGTATTTTTCATACGATCGGAACGGAAGGACCCCCTGTCCATCGCCCCCCTGGCGGCCGTGGTGTGCGCAGCCCTGAGCATCCTGGCGTGGGGCGTGTGGGTACAGGAAATTCTTATACTGGCCCTGTCGATCTGGGTCTTCATCTGGAATTTCCGGGCGCTCCTGAGGCTCAACGAAAACCTGATAATCGACCACTACAGCCCCCTGTTCATCCTCATATCCTCATTGAACTGCCTGCTGCTGGCGGTCGCAATCCTGTTCGTCTTCTACTTCCGTCCGGTCAGCATGAACCTCGGAAAGCTTGGCGTGGAAAAGCAGCTCTCACGCCTGTGCGGCAACATGGCGGACGGGTTCATGGAAAGCGACGATCCCCTGGAAAAGCGGACGCTGGACTTCATCCGCTACCGGGCCTCCGCAGACGGCCAGGCGACAAAGGAAACCATCCTCTTCCTTCCGGCGGAATGTGCGACCGTGGACCTGTACGAACCATTCCTGGCCAAGCTGGCGCGGGACGGCTATACGATATACAGCGCGGACTTCTATTCAAGCGACGCCATGCCCACAGACAGCCTGGCATACCGCAGGGAAACAAAGCGCTTCACATTCGTCAGGGAACGCATGGCCAACAGCGACGCATACAGGGACTGGTGTGGAGAAAAGAAGGAAAAACTGTTCATGGACATGTTCCAGTGCACGGCAGGCCTGATTTCCACGGACGAAAAGCTGGTCATCGTAGGCGACGGCCTTCCCAAGGACCTGTACGTATCGCTCATCTGGAAGGACGAGCGTGTTGCCCGCTGCTTTGACATTGCGAACATCAACGACTACAAGACGCCCGGCTGGGGACCGGTGGAACAGACCGATCCCCTGCTCGCCTCGACCCTCGGCTTTTCCCGCGACGGCGCACTGTACACCTCCAACAGGATGGCCTCCGTGCTGGAGCAGATGATAGAGGCAGGCGGGAAACGGGAGGAACAGTAGCATAGGCCCCCATGGCCACGGCACATGCGGGCGGGAGCGCGGACGATGCCCTTGCCCAGATAGAGGCGCAGGGATACGCCTCCCCCTATTCCGCCGACTCCCGTACCCTCGTCAAAATCGGCGCGGTATTCTCAAGCGAGAAGAAGAACATCAGCGAGTGGAAGGTGGTGGGGCGATAGGTGATTGAGGCAGTTTCAAAAGACGGTTCCTTTTGAAACTGCTCCGGTTCCCCGGCTGTCTTGCAATGGACATTCCGGTGGCACCGGATAGGCCATCGTGGTGGCACTGGATAGTCCATCGTGGTGGCACTGGATAGTCCATCGTGGTGACACCAGATAGTCCATCGTGGCGACACCAGATAGCTCATCGTGGCGACACCAGATAGTCCATCGTGGCGACACCAGAATGGACATTCGAGTGCCCCCGACAGCTGTTCTTGTACCCGTTGAGCGGGGACGGAAGGCCTTCCAGCCCCGCGTTCAGCAACTTCCTGTCCCTTAATACGCCAAAATTTGCCGGAAATCGCCAGAATCCGGGTAAAGTCATGTACCACCACCAAAGGTGGTGGCTTGAAGTGAACCGCTCAAAGCGGTTCTCTCAAGTTTCTACTTCAGCTCCGGGAACAGCCCCAGATTCTGATCCATCTTCATATCTTCGACTTCCTGATTCCGTATGTACTCGCATATTGCTTCCTCATTCCTGCCGACCGTCGATACGAAATACCCGCGAGCCCAGAAATGCTGCCCGCTGAAATATTTCTCCCGGTTTCCGTATTTCCGCGCTATGTATATCGCACTTTTTCCTTTTATGTACCCCATCACCTGTTCAACAGAATATTTTGGCGGTATCTCTACGAGCATATGTACATGGTCGATCATCATATGACCTTCCAGTACCCTACACTCACGGCATCTTGCCAGCCGCCTTATCTCCTGTCCCAAATCCTCTCGGATTGACTTGTACAGCTTTTTGCGCCTGTACTTCGGTATCCATACGATATGGTACTTGCATTCCCACGTCGAATGGTTTAAACTCTCATAATCGGACATATTTTCCTCCATAGTGTAACTTTGGACTGGCAACGTAGCTTCAAGCCGCGGTTCACACTTTGGAGTATATGTCCGTTTCTTTTTTCCCGCAACTGTCAAACTGTTTTAGACCGCCAGCCGTAGCTGGCGTTTTTCCCTAGCAATAAGCTCCTTCCTGACGGAGGGATGCAAAATCAGATTTCCCGACAGCAACTGCGAATGCCATGGCAGACTCCTGTGAACAATATATGCCAGCACAGAACGGCAGGGCTTTCAAGAATCCGCCTCCTGCCGTCCTGCCTCGCGTATCTGTTGAAATTCCCCCGGAAGTTCGCTATACTCTCCCTCATGGCTGAAAAATCCATTTTAAAAAAGATTCTTCCATTGGTTCTGACCGCATCGGTGATTCTGGCAGACCAGATGACCAAGGCCTTGGTCGTGCGCTGTATTCCGGTCTACTCCCTTTTCAAGGACGGCTGCGTCATCCCGATTGTGGGAGACTTCATCCGCCTGATTCATGTGAGGAACAAGGCCGTCGCATTCAGTATAGGGTCCGGCCTGCCGGACGAGGCACGCAGGCTGCTCTTTTCATTCATTCCGCTGATAATCATCGGCCTCGTGTTCCTCCTGTACTTCCGAAACGACGATTTCACATCCCTCCAGAGGTGGTCCATCTGCGGCATCCTCGGCGGCGGGCTGGGCAACCTGATCGACCGCTTCTTCCGGCCGGACGGGGTTGTTGACTTCATCGACTGCTATTTCTTCGGCCTGTTCGGGCTGGAACGCTGGCCCACGTTCAACGTAGCGGATTCCGCCGTCGTCGTCTGCGGCATCCTCTTCGTCCTGTCATTCATCTTCCAGATGAAGGGCGAGCCGGAGCACACACCACAATTCCAGGAGGCAAACTGATGACAAAGAAAAACTTCTCCCTGCTGTTCCTACTCGCAGCGACGGTAGTGAACATAGCGATGACCCTCGTGATTGTCGTCGCCCTCATCGTCCTTGCCATGCTGGTCATAAAGCACGTGATCGGCTTGGACGGACAGAGCGCGGCCGCCGTCATATCGATTACCTGCACGGTCTGCTTCATCGGGGGCATCGTTCTGGATATGTTCGTCTATGCCAAGCTGATGGATCTGGTCATCACCCGCTTCCATCTGGAGGACAAGCTGGATCCCCGCATGCTGGGAAAGCGCGGAGCCGCCCTGGCCGCCAAGGAGAAGGCCTCCAAGCCAAAGACCGTCCTGCCCAAGTCCGTGCTCGGCGACGAGGAGGAGGACACATGGGGGCAGACCGCCTACGGGGACAACGCGGGCTACACGCCCGAGCTGACGATAGACCCCGAGGACGCGACCTACACCCCGCTCAATCCCGAGGACTTCGCCGGAAAGAAAGAGGAATAGGACCGCTAGCCGTTATGCCGGTAGAGGACGCAGGGGCGGCCCCCGGTCTCGTAGTTGATGCTCTCGGAGGCTTTGCCGGTGTTGACGATGTAGTTCATGTAGTGGCGGACGGTGACGGCGGAAAGGCCGACGTTCTCCGCTATCACGTCCCCGTTGAGCCAGCCCTTCTGCACTTCCAGGTATTCAAGGATGTGCATGAGGGTCTTTTCCTGTATGCCCTTGGGGTAGTCCTTTCCGCTTTCCGTCCCGCTCCTGCCCGCGCCGCCGCCATGCTGGCCTGACTGCCCCTGTCCGCCCGCCCGGGCCATGATGCTGTCCACGCTGCTCTGGTCCAGCACGGACGCGGAGCTGAGCGCGGTCCGCTTGGCCTGGAATTTTTCCAGCGCGACCTGAAAGCGTTCGTATGCGAAAGGCTTTATGAGGTAGTCCAGCACGCCCAGGTGCATCGTGTCCTCGAGCGTTGCCGCGTCGTTCGCGGCAGTCACCATGATGACTTCCGAGGAACACTTGCGCTGCCTGAGCTGCTTGAGCGTCTCCACCCCGTCCATAATCGGCATGTACACGTCCAGGATGATGAGGTCGGCGGTGTTGTCCTCAAGGAAGTCCAGTGCCTCCTGCCCGTTCCGGCAGGCTCCCAGCACCGTGAACTGCTTGTTCTTGCGGACATACTGCTCGTTAATCATGGCGACCATGGGGTCGTCTTCGACAATCAAAACGCTATAGGGCATACGCTTTCCTGTGACTCCTGCGGCGCAGTGCCGGCGGTATAATCATATAATCAAATGCTCCCGGCCTGACCCTGCCGGAAGTTTACCATAAAACAGGTGCCCACGCCAACCTGCGATTCAAAGGAAATCGTTCCGCCCAGGCTTTCCACCAGCTGGCGGGTGTGGTAGAGGCCCACGCCCCGCCCCTTGCCCTTGGTCGAAAATCCGTTGTCGAAGACCTTGTCCTTCACGTCGTCGCTGATGCCGCAGCCCTTGTCCTTCACGGTTATGAGGAGCTCGCCGGGCTTGGTGAACACGCCGAAGGTCAGCTCCCGCAACTGGGTGGAGAAGCCCGAGTCCAGCGTCACCTGCATGTTCATCGCATCCAGCGCGTTGTCAATCAGGTTCCCGACAATCGTGACGAGGGCCTCGGATGGCAGCTGTATGTCCGTGCCCTTGAAGCGTATGCCCTCCTTGAGTATGAACTTGACGTTGCACTCCGAGGCGCGGGCAATCTTGCCGATGAGCAGGGCGGCGAAGGAGGGATTGTCCACCGAGTGCATGACCCGGCTCAATGTCTCCCGCTGTATAATCGAGATGTTCTCGATGTAGGATACCGCCTTGTCGTATTCGCCAATCTGGATGAGCCCCAGTATGACGTGCAGCTTGTTGGTGAAGTCGTGGTTGTTCGCCCGCATGGAATCGACCAGGTACTTGGTGCCGGACAAATCTTCCATCAGCTTGGTGTACTCCGTGCGGTCGTGCAGGAGGGCGACCGCGCCTTTTATCCTGCCGTCCTGCTTGACCGGGATGCAGTCGATGAGCAGTTCCGTCCCGCTTTCCGTCTTTTCGTGCATGCCCTGGACGCTCTCGCCCGTCGCAACCGTCTCAAAGAGGAATTTCTCGGCAAAGAGCCGCCCGTTTATGAGGGCGTCCTTGCCCTCCTCGTCGCAGCCGAGAATCTTCTTGGCGACCCTGTTGATAAACTGAATCTGCTTCTCGTCGTCTATGGCGATGATGCCCTCGTGGATTGACTCCAGTATGTTGTCGCGTATCGTATACATGGCGGAGAAGGTGTCCGGCTCGTATCCGTGCAGCTTCTGCTTTATCCTGCGCGAGAGGGTCCCGGAGATGAGGATTTCCAGCAGGATGGCGGCAATCGTCACCGCGATGAACAGCAGTATCGTCTTGTAGGTCGCGGAGTGTATGGATGTCTTGAGGATTATCGTCATGATGAATCCCGCGTAGCCGCCGTTCTCGTCGTAGATGGCGCAGTAGGTCCGCCGCTGGGGGCCGGAGGGGCCGGTTTCGTCCACCGCGTGGAATGTGGTGGGGCCTCCCTGTGCGGTCTGGGGCAGGTCGGGGACCACGCCGCCGTAGGACGTGCCGATGTAGTCGTTGTTCGTGTGGTAGACCCTGAGGTTGTCCGGCCCCACGATCGAAATGACGTCGATGTCGGGCAGCTCCGTGCAGATGGAGTTGAAGTAGCCTGTCAGCTCGTCCCGGGGCAGGTTCTTGGTGAATCCGTAGAGGCGGGAAATAAGGTCCGCCGTGTTCAGGAGGCTCTGGTCAACGGCCTGGGCGTTCGCGTTGACGTTGATGTAGGCCCCGCCGACGCTGAGCAGGATTGTTATGACGACAATCAGGATCAGGTGGGTTTTCTGCATCTCCCTCCGTATGGAGTTGAGCGAGCCTTTCTTCGCGTATCTCGTGTTTTTCATCTTTCTTCTATTATAGAGCATATCGCGTACATTTGCAATTTTCCAAAGGCTTTCGAAAGTTAAGAAAGCGGGGGAAGGGTGCTTGTCTCGTTTTTTATCTTTCGAAAAAATTGCCATTTTTTTTTCGTGGTGCTAGGATGAAAGCATAAGAAATGAGGAGGACGGGAGCAAAGAAAAAGCTTCCGCCCTTGGAGGAAAAAAAATATGGGTTCGGTATTTGAGGCGACGATGCTCGTCTGCTTCGGTTTTTCCTGGCCGTTGAACGTCATGAAGGCGTACAAGGCCCGGTCGGCAAAAGGAACAAGCCTTGCTTTCATCCTTTTGATAATAACTGGCTACGTGGCAGGGATACTGGCAAAGTTCATCAACGGACAGTTGAACTACGTGCTGGCGGTATATTTCCTGAACCTCGTTATAGTTCTTGTAAATCTTGCGGTCTACTTCAGGAACCGCGCTTTAGATAGGAGAGTAAAAGTTATGGCAGTCAACAACAAGGCAAGTGATTCAGTGGTTCTTTTCGGCAGCAACGCCGACAAGGAAATCCCGGTTGCGGAAATAGCGGAGAGCTACGACTTCAACTTCAAGATGTACAACAGGAGCAGCTACAACCTGTCTCTCAAGGACGCGAAGAAGGTCTTTGCCGACAAGGTTGAACCGCTCAATCCCGAGGCTGTCATCATCCATATCGGCGCGGAGGATTACGACCTATTCAAGAAGAGTTCCGCCGAGTTCGACATCAAATACATCGACCTCATCAGCTCCATCAAGGCCGCTGACAAGAGCCGGAGGGTCGCCCTGGTCTCCAATATGGACGCCGCGGGCCGCCTGAGCTTCGACGAGATGAACCGCCACATCAAGGCGATTGCCGAATCCGAGCAGTGCGTGTTCGTGGACATCAACGACGCAAGGCTGTGGAAGCACGACGAGGCAAAGGAGCTCATGTCCTTCATGTATGACGTCGGATTCGACCAGCCGCTCAACGTCAAGAAGCCGCTCGGAGACATATCCGAGATTATGTACAGCTACGCCTACCAGAACGGCATCCTGCACGCACTGGAGAGCAAGGCGGTCTAAGACAAAGTCAGCCGCTCTGTGCGGCTGCCCCGTTCATTCGACACCCTTGAGACAATATCCTTGAAACACGGCGGCTTCTTGCGCGGTCAGCGCGGGGGCCGCTTTTTTTTTGCAAGTTCCTTCAGTCGAAACCCCACACATCGGCAGCCGGCACGGTCAAATGCCAGTCCGCCCTTTTCCAAAAAACAGAACTAAAACTGTTCAAGCAACCGGCCAATCACATAATCCACATTCTCGGCGCCTACCTTTGCTCCAAACAAATCGTCACCAGATTCACGACGGACTTCTTCACGCTCAGCGTCCGTACCAAACATGACTTTTTCAATACGAATGCCGAGGGCCGGACGATAGTGGTTTGCTTCGAAATAGTATTTCGGATTCTGAGAAAAATTGTTCAACGTGGAAAAGTTGTAGAATTCGCACTCCTGTGCAACATCCTTTAAGAATGAAAGATATCCGTCTGCAACACTGTTCCGATAGATGCTTTGGTACAATGGAGAAGTGAACAGCACGAGCTTGATTCCATTTTCCCGACACAGGTGGACAATTTTTTCCAAGTCCTTGTAAGAATCTTTTTGCGGGAACCCTGTGAAACCTGCTTCATAGCGGTCCATCTGGGGATCCTCCGTAAGGCCAAAATCAGCAACAAGGGGGTCAGTTCCGAAATCATAAAAAAACTGCTTTTTTTCAGCATGCTCTTCAGGGGTGTAGGAATCGACTTGCGCCATGATTGATTCTGCCCCAACGAATTTCAAGTACGGCTTAAAAAAAGTCCATTTGCTATCTTCATACACTTGATATGGTCTTCGCAAGAGCTGATGCTTGTGCTTGTCGAGCGACGTGTACATGGAGATGTTGTCAAATCCGACCACAACCATTTCCACATGGACACCGTTGTTCAGGAACGTCTGCAAGGTCATGTAATGCTCCACAGGGATTCCTTCCGAGCAAGTCATGTTGTACCAATGCAAGTCGGTTCCATCCAGAACTTTCGGAAGCCCGTCCGGAGGAATGTAGCCGATCCTGGAAGAACCAAAAACGAAAGCGTTGAATTTCTGGGGGACTTCAAGGATATACCGTGTCTTGATGAAGTTCTTGTTCGGCTCAGCGTCGGTGAACCGTATGTCCTTCCAGTGGAAAACATTGAAGGTGTCATAATGGAAGGCCATGCATACCATCTGGATGATGGAACGATTTTTGACCAAGAGGGAAAAAAAGGCAAGCAGGATGACGCATGATGACTTTATGATGAACCGTTTCATATCCGCCCCTAAAAATTTTGATAGATGAAATTTGTAGAATAGGAGCTCAGGTCCTTCACCGAAAAGGTCAAGGGCAGGGCCTGGACCAAGGCCATGATGCATGCGGCATACAGAATCCAGCGGACCGCAGTGCTTTTCTCTTTAATGATTTCCAACCCGCTCTTGTTGCGGGTCACGATTTCAACGCCGAGCAATACGGCAAGAGGGAACAGCATTTTCAGGAAGCCTGTAAAGCCTCCGCACGATGAAATCAGAAATATACCCCTGGCATCCTGTTTGAGTTGAAGAAGCTCCCGGGGTATTTCACCCAGCTTCCTAAGGACGGCCAGCGCTTCCCCTGCACTTCCTGCACGGAAGAACACCCAGGCGAAGCTGACCAGGCAGAAGGTGACGGCAATCCTGAAGACAGGAGAGACATTCATTTTTTCCAGCCAAGGCCTAAGCATCCGCTCCGCGCACTGGTAGAAGCCATGCAGCAGGCCCCACGCAACGAAATGCCAGCCAGCTCCGTGCCAGATGCCGCTTACCAGAAACGTGGCCACAAGGTTCAGGTAAACCCGGGGCAGGGCAACGCGGCTCCCACCGAGCGGGATGTATACGTAATCGCGCAGCCATGACGATAACGAGATGTGCCATCTCCGCCAGAAGTCGCCGACGGACTGCGCCAAGTAGGGGTGGTCAAAATTCCTGCCCGCGTCAAAGCCCATGTACCGCGCAAGCCCCGTCGCCATGTCGCTGTAGCCGGAAAAGTCGCAGTAAACCTGGAATGAATACAGCACGGTAGCGAGGAGAAGGGCGAGCCCGTGCGCCCCGGCGACATCTCCGTATACGGAGTTGACATACACGGCCAGACTGTCCGCGACGCAGAGCTTCTTGAGCATCCCCCATGCGAAAAGCTTCATGCCGTCGGTCGCATCGGCATAGTCAAAGCGGTGCGGCTGCTTTAGCTGCAGGATAAGGTTTTCCGCCCGCTGGATGGGCCCCGAAGAGATGACCGGGAAAAACCCGATGAACAGGGCGACCGGAAGGATATTCCGTTCCGCCGTGATTTTCTTTGTGTAGCAGTCCGCAACATAACTTATGCCTTGGAAGGTGAAGAAGGAAAGGCCGAGCGGGAACAGCAGGCCCCCGCGCCAGTTCCTGGGACTGTATTTGAAAAAGAGGAGCGGCAGCAGGTCCGCAACGATGAACAGGACCAGCAGCAGACGGTTCCTGGAACAGCGGGCGGCGACGTATGAGACAGCGATTACGTATACAAGGAAGGGGAGGAAGCGCAGGTCCGCAAAGGCATAGAACACAAGGCTCGCCGCAAGGAGGAGGAACTGTTGCGCGGGAACGACATTTTTGGCAAGACGGGCAGCCACGTGGTACAGCACGATGAACACGAAGAAAAAGATCGCAAATGTGAACGAGATGAAAGACATAACCCAAGCTTACTATAACACAAACAGTGCCACAGGACAAGCTGTACACGAAGAATGACAGGACCGGGGCGGGAGCTGCACTTGGACCGCGCAGGAATGAAGCATGCCAGCTACATAGGCCTGATGGAGACTTACAAGAACATCCCGAAGCTTTCTACAATAGAACGTATCGCGGAAGCACTGAACGTGCCCGTGCTGGAGCTGTTCACGCCTCATGATCCTGCCGCCGCAACATCACAGCCGGATACCGGCTCAAAATCAGAGGAGAAAAAACAGAAAATCCGCGAGCACCTTAAAAAAGAAATCCTGAGCAAACTGGAAAATGATTTGGATGATGTCCTGCAGATAATCTGACACCTCTCCTCCAGCCGCCTTCCTTCCTCCCCCGCCGCCCCTCGGGCCGTGGGATTGACAAAATCCGTATTATGTCTGAAAATAGCCTACATATATAGAAGCAAATTGGAAGGAAACAGGAGTTTCAGGCATGGCGATTACGCAGTATTTGGAGAATAACGCGAGGCTCTACGGCGACGAGGTCGCGCTCGTGGAGCTGAACCCCGAGCAGGAGGACACCCGCAAGATAACGTGGAAGGAGTACTCCCTCATCCAGCCCACGGAGAAGAAGGGTTACCGGAGGGAAATCAGCTGGAAGGTCTTTGACGAGAAGGCCAACCGCATGGCCAACATGCTGCTGGCCCGCGGGGTCAGGAAGGGCGAGAAGGTCGGCATCCTGATGATGAACTGCCTGGAGTGGCTTCCCATCTACTTCGGCATCCTCAAGAGCGGGGCCATCGCCGTCCCGCTGAACTTCCGCTACACGGCGGACGAAATCCTCTACTGCGTCAAGCTCGCGGACGTGGAGGTGCTGCTGTTCGGGCCGGAATTCATCGGCCGCATCGAGGACATCGAGGAGAAGCTGAACGAGAATCGCCTCCTGATATACGTGGGCGAGGGCTGCCCGACATTCGCGGAGAGCTACCGGGAACTGGTCGCCGACTACTCCAGCGAGAAGCCTGACGTGACGCTCTCCGATGACGACGACGCGGCCATTTACTTTTCAAGCGGCACGACGGGCTTCCCCAAGGCCATCCTGCACGCCCACCGGAGCCTGATGCACGCCGCCCAGGTGGAGCAGAAGCACCATTCGACCAGCAGGGGCGACTGTTTCCTCTGCATTCCGCCCCTTTACCACACCGGGGCCAAGATGCACTGGTTCGGCTCGCTCGTGTCCGGCTCCCGCGCCGTCCTTTTGCGCGGCACCAAGCCCAAATACGTGCTTGAGACTGCCTCTTCCGAGCACTGCACGATTGTCTGGCTGCTCGTCCCCTGGGCGCAGGATATCCTTGACGCGCTGGACAGGAAGGAGCTTTCGCTTGCCGACTACAAGCTGGACCAGTGGCGGCTCATGCACATTGGTGCGCAGCCCGTCCCCCCGTCCCTCATCAAGCACTGGCTGGAATACTTCCCCGGCCACCAGTACGACACCAACTACGGCTTGTCCGAGTCCATCGGCCCGGGCTGCGTCCACCTGGGCGTAGAGAACGTCCGCAAAGTTGGCGCGATCGGCGTGCCCGGCTGGGGCTGGCAGTGCAAGATCGTGGACAACGAGACGGGCAAAGAGGTCAAGCGTGGGGACGCGGGCATCCTCTACGTCAAGGGCCCCGGCGTGATGAAGGAATACTACCATGACGCGAAGGCGACCGCCGAGGTCCTGCACGACGGCTGGCTTGACACCGGCGACGTTGCCATGCAGGACGAGGAGGGCTTCTACTACCTCGTGGACCGCGCCAAGGACGTCATCGTCTCCGGCGGCGAGAACCTCTACCCCGTGCAGATCGAGGACTTCCTCCGCAAGAACGACAAGATTCACGATGTGGCGGTCATCGGCCTGCCGGACAGGAGGCTCGGCGAGATCGCGGGGGCGGTCATTCAGATAAAGGAGGGCATGACCTGTACCGAGGAGGAGATAAACGAGTTCTGCCAGGACCTGCCCCGCTACAAGCGGCCGCGCAAGATTATCTTCGCCCCGGTCCCGCGCAACCCGACGGGCAAAATCGAAAAGCCCAAGCTCCGCAAGATGTACGGCGAGGAGCACCTCGTCGCTTTCGAGAACAAGGAGTAGCCGTGCAAGCCTTTCCCTGCGGACGGCGGGGGAAGGCTGCCAGCGAAAATCGAAAATTTCAATGGGAGTCGCCGGGTTCTTGTTGCATCCCGGCAGACCCATAGAAATCAGTCGTCATCATCTTCTTCGTCGTCATCGCCATAGTCATCATAGTCGCTGTAACAAATCACGTTGGAAAAGTCCCGGCGGCGAAGGGCCTCGCGACTGATGAAAAAGCTGATGGTTTCTGTCTCACCGCTCATGAGGTCGTCCGACTTAAAGTCACCGTTGTTCATCTGGAACAGCAGGACGTCATGCTTGTCGTCGCTGCCTCGGGGATCCTTGTAGAAGAAGTAGGGATACCCTCCTATGCGGCATCCTTCGGCCTGATGGCAAACTGAAAACAATGTATCCGATCTGAACATGTCATCAGCTGTCATACCGACATCCGGGAACGGTAGGCCAAGCTCGTCCGCCGCCTCACGCACCAGCTCCATAAAGCGCTCCTCGCTTGCGGACGTGATTCCCCCCTTCGACAGCTCCGCCGAGATGGTATGCTCGCAATCGAGGGGGAAAGATGCGTCGTCGTCATAGAGGCTTTCTGCCGTCGGTATGCCGAGGGCACGGACACTTTCTTCCGTTATGCCTGGGTCAATAGTCTCATGATAGACAATGCGCCAGTTCTTCTGCGCGTAGCGGCTTTTGTGGTCCAGCCCGTAGGAATCATCTTTCCAGGAAATGAAGAACTGGAGCAAGCCCGTCGTTGGGAAATCTTGCAAGTGCGGAATCTCAGCCATGTTGATCTGAGCGAGCAGCGCAAGCTTTTTCCCGTCAGAGCCGGTCGGGTATTCCTGTGACGGATTCCAGTATGGGAGCCCTCCGAATTTGCTTGCGGTAAGGGGGACGTGTTCCTCTGCCTCATGTGAATGAATCTTTACCACAGGGATTGAGGACCTGCGCTTGATATCGGAGACAATGTAATGCTCCTCCTGCTTCGTGTAGAAGGGGGATTTCGATTTCCGCACTGGTCTCCCGGCCGTAGACTTGTCTTTCTCGGCGTTGTACAGGGAGAGTATTATTGAGCGATAGGGATCGTTCGAATCCACGAGCAGGGTGACTCTCCCGCCTTCTCCAATCGCTTCGGTCTCTGCGGTCTTGTTTACCAGAAGGCTCATCTCATAGTCATCGTCCTTAGAGTATTCGCACTCATATTTGTACTGGCAACGTATCTTGCCGCAGACCGCGGATGATGTCCTGCCGGCGACGATGGCTTCGACCTTGTCGCCCATGACGAAGATGCCATGGATGTAGATGTAGCGGCGCACTGTGTTCACCAGGCCAAACAGGGCCAGGGCCACCATGGGAATCACGACCAAGGGGGCGAATTCATCCGCTTTTATGATTCCCTGATCGGAGATGCTTATGCCGAGCCCGCAATGTATGGTAAGCACGATACCACCGAGGATGACGCACGACAGCGAGGCTGCAAGAGTAAAGTCATTCTTAAACGCTTTTTCGAGTGAAAGTTTTTCCATAGGGCAAGCATACCACGGAAACAGGCGATGGTCTAGTGTACGCAAAGCCGGAAGCGATTCCAGCACCGCACGGAAAATGAACGAGAAGCTCAGGGCGATAAGGTCCGATGACTAGTCCCCGCCCGAGGACTCCGCGGCATAGATAAGCGTGCCAAGCATATTGAGCAGCATGTCCGGCTCAATCGGCTTGCTCAGGTGCGCGTTCAGCCCGGCCTGGAGGCTCCGCTTCACGTCATCGTCAAAGGCGTTTGCAGTGAGCTCGACAATCGGAATGCGGGCGGCATCGGGACGGCCCGATGCCCGAATACATCACTTCACTTCCCCGAGGAATGCCCTGATTGCCTGGACGACGTCAGCCGGGCGGTCGGTCTGGGGCGAATGTCCGCATCCGGGAATGACGACGAGCTTCTTGGACGGGGCTGTGACGATCTCGCAGTACTGTTCAACGAGGCCTCTCGGCGTCACCCAGTCATGCTCGCCCGAAATGAAGAGGACAGGCACCTGGTATCTTGTGCCGAAGTCATAGATGCTGGAGGCGAGCAGATGGTCGAGCAGCTTTCCGTTGAGGGCGTACAGCTTCTCCGGGCTGGAGGCCAAGCCAAACATCCAGCGGGCATCGGTCAGGTTGAAGTAGGGGGACAGGGCACCGCACAACATCGACTTTTCCATCACCGGAGGCTTGTGGTAGCGTTCGGTGAAGTTCCTCAGCGCAATCAAATTGAAGAAAGTCGAATCCGCTGCGTAAGCCTCGCAGGCTTCCCGCATTTCCATCGTGTCGTCTCCCTTCGTCGCCGCTTTATAGAGCGCATCCTCGCAGGAGAGGATATCTCCCTCGCGGAGCATCGTGCACTGGCCGATGGAGATGTAGGCCGCGACTTTATCCGGGTTGGACATGACGTATGCCGTACCGAGGAATGTTCCGTAGGAATGCCCTTCTATAATCACCTTTTCTTTAGAGAACCGACCCCGGGCGTAATCGACGAGAGCGTCCAGGTCCGCCAGTGCCTGATCGAATGTCGCACTCTCGTTCCCCGGGTCGGCCTTCCTGTTGCGAATGTAGCTTCTGCCGCAGCCCCGCTGATCCCAGGTGACGAATGTCGCCTTGTCCAAAAGCGGATCCATGAACGTGTAGCCGATGCAGGCGTCGGGGCTTCCCGGCCCCCCATGCAGGTGTATGACGACAGGGTTGGACTTGTCCCTGCCCCGTATCCTGACGAACAACTCCTGACCGCCGATGTCTATATAGGCCTCCTCGCAGATACCCCTCTCCTGATTGACCGTTCCCTTCATGAAAATCACGTTCCGTATAAGGAAATAGGTTGCTAGGATAACGGCAATCAAGCACAGAATCAGCACGCCGGCGCGTTTGGCCAGGGCAAGGAGCTTGTAGCCCAATTTGCAAAGCCTGTCCCTCGTATTCCTCGGACTAACCCGCATGGTCCCCAGACCGTCTCCCAAGCTCGGACTCCCCCCTGGGTTCCGCCTGTCATCCTGCATGCCTAGGACTTCCTTCCGGTGGCCCAGGTGGATACCAATATGACCTATACCGAGGACAAGCACGGCGGCGAGCAGGAAGCCGTTCCTGCCGTAGATGCCGAGGAAGAAAAAGGCGATGACGGGAAGGCTTGCACCCGCGACCGGGATGCCGAGCAGGCTGGAATAGAAGTCCCGCATCGTCCGTCCGCTCCTGAAGTAACGTACCCAGAAGACTTCGTAGAGAATCATGAACAGGGATGAGACAATCAGGAAGAGGATGTCGGGGAAAAAAGAATCAGAGCCGAAGCGCAGGTTGAAATCAGAGAAGACCAGCACGAACACGCAGACAAGGCATTCGCCAGCACGTTCCAGCGCAAGGAGCGTACAGTTCTCGTGCGGGGCGAAGTCATCATATCCCCGGGGTTTGTTTTTCGCCCAGATGATGTTCGGGATGAACAGCATCGCAAGGTACACAATTCCAACATACGAAAACCCCAAGTGTATCATAGAAAACTGTCTCCCTTTATTTTTTACCCGCGGACTCCGCGGCATAGATAAGCGTGCCAAGCATATTGAACAGCACGTCAGGTTCAATCGGCTTGCTCAAGTGCGCGTTCAGCCCCGCCTGAAGGCTCCGCTTCACATCTTCGTCAAAGGCGTTTGCCGTGAGCGCGACAATCGGAATGAGGGCGGCATCGGAACGGCCGGATGACCGTATACATTTGGTCGCCTCAAGACCGTCCATCTCGGGCATCCGCATGTCCATCAATATGGCATCGTAATAGCCCGCAGGATGCTCCGTGAACATCTGCACGGCCAGTTTCCCGTTCCGGGCCACATCCACTTCGACATCGTGCCGTCTCAACAGCATGACGACTATCTCCGCGTTTACCTCCATGTCCTCAGCGAGGAGCACATGCCGCCCCTTCAGGTCTGCAAGCCCCTCCGTCCGGCCGTCCCCACTATTTGCGACAAGGCCCTTCCGACCGTCCTCCGCCTTCGCGATGGCAACCTGTTGTACTGCGTCTTGCTCACCCGATTCGGCATTATTCGATTTGTCGTCGCTCGATTCGGCAAAGGTGATGGTCACGGTAAATGAAGTCCCCTCCCCCCGTTTGCTCTTCACTTCGATCTGTCCGCTCATACGATCGACGATGCTTTTCGTGATGGCCATGCCAAGCCCCGTGCTTCCGTATTTGGAGGTCATGGACACATCCTCTTTGCTGAATGCATCGAAGATATGGGGCAGAAATTCTTCACTGATACCTATACCAGTATCCGACGTAACAAAGGCGAGCGTCACCTGACCATTGAACCGGGACTTTTCTTCGACCGTAAGGCGTATGGATCCACCCGCAGGAGTAAACTTGACGGAGTTCCCCAGTATATTGATGAGGACCTGCTTGAGCTTTACCGCATCCCCGCGGTACCAGCCGTCCACGTCACCCTTTGTACTGCACTCGTAATCAAGCCCCTTTTCCTTGCACTGGCTTTCAATGATGTTGTTGACATACACCAGGCAGCTGGCAAGTGAAAAATCTTCATTCTTTATTTCCATGCTGCCGGATTCGATTCTGGTCATGTCCAGGATATCGTTTATCAAGTCCAGCAGATGGTGCGCGGAAATCTTTATCTTGGAAAGATGCTCTTTTACCGCATCGGAGGCTGTCGGTTCTTCCAACGCAATGCTGTTGAGGCCAATTATGGCATTCATGGGAGTACGGATTTCGTGGCTCATGTTCGACAGGAAGGCTGTCTTGGCCCTGCTCGCGTTCTGCGCGACATCAAGGGCTTCCTTCAAGGCCTTGCGCCCGTCCATCAGATCCTGCATGTGCCCCCGCTCCCGCTCCAGGGCTTTCTCCAGCTCGTCCCGATACACTTCCTTCTCATCTTCCACGACGAAGCTGTGGATGAGGCAGGTGCCAATCATATAGCCCATGGCATACAGGGGGAGCTGGGGGTAGACGATTTGTGCCGCGATGAATATGACCATCGTTATGCCAAACAGTCCGATGGCAAGGTAGTGCCTCTGGGTCGCATTCTTCGAGCCATAGGCGACATGCAGTACGTGGAAAGAAAGGCAAAGGAACATCAGGCTCTGAATGACAAACGAAGCGTGACGTGCCAGTCCCGCCTGGTAGTTTCCGTCATCATCAAACCAGAAGAGGATCGGAAGGAAGATGTTCGCGACAATGGCAACAAGCTCGAGCGCGAAGAAAATATTTCCGAAGACAAGCAGCAAAATTCCAAGCCTGCTGGAAGTCTTGAGGTATGAAACGACGTAGCTGGTCCAAAACAGGAGGGCGACGGACATGGCGAAAAAATACAGCGACGTGTCTACAAACTGGAAGCCTACGAGACCGTGGGCATCAAAGAAGCCCCACAGGATGTCGGTCAGGTAAAAACCGAATACGCCGAACAGAAAAGCCCGGTACAGGCGCTGCGTCTGCGTCAGCTGCGTCTGAGTCTGCGCCTGCTGTGCCGACTCAAGATCGCTTTCATCCGGCAGATTGCTTCCATCCGGTTGCCGCTCCATTCCGACCGGAGACGGGGCAGTCCAGCAAAAGAAGAAATCCCTGTTCGTTATGAACAGTATTATCAATGCCAGAATGCCAACGATTGAATACATCTTTTCACCTCCCGCAGCCCTTTTCCAGATTTTAGCATAGCAACGCCAGAAATACGGTTTGACAAACGCGTAGCATTTGCCATTGTTCAGGTTTTAGTGCAGCTTACTACACTAGAACCTGAACGTGGCGGTCAGACTCTGCCCGTCAAAAGCAAGGACGTTCTGCCCCTTGTATTTGACCTTGGCAATCTTCTCGTGGACAAAGGGAACAAGGAACCCAACTGCAGTACCAAGCGCGGCACCTGCCATGACGTCGGTCATAAAGTGGTTTCCGCTCGCAATGCGGAGGATTCCAGTCGTGACGGCAATGGCATAGGAAGTCGCTATGACGGGAATCCTATAGCGGGAATTTGGATAATATTTCCAGAATGTATATGAAAGGAACGTAGCACCCATAAATGCATCCGTCGTATGGCCGCTGGGAAAAGAGAGGGTATAGTCACCGTCCCGTACCGAATCCCAGTCCCATTTGTCCGTATACATATACGGGCGGGTCCGTTTGACAGACGACTTGATGACGTTACGTATTCCATATCCAAGCATGTAGCTTTCGCAGAGCATAACGCCGACAGTGGCAAAATCCAGCACCGGAAGGTTCTGGAAGATTGTTTCGGTCGTGTAGATGCCCAACGGAAGGGCGACCACGTTCAAAACAACGGCTGCGGTGCCCAAGTCATCCACGGCGGGCCTGTACTCATTGTACCACAGCCTGTCGAACGAGTTTATACCATCCTTTTCAAATACGGTTCCGCCGTTCCAACCGTCAACCCGATGCCTGAGCACCAACCCGGTGATTGTAAAGCCGAGCGCACCTGCCGCAATTCCCAGGTCTGCATAATAGTCCAAGGCAAACGGAGAGCTTTCTTCCGTTGCGGAACTCAGCTCGCGTTCCGGTATGTTGACCACCGGCAAATAGTCGCCTGAAGATGCAAGCGCAGGGGCCACAGCACAGGCACAGACGGCGAAAAAAAACAACAACCGGCGCTGCAGAGTCAGACCTTTCATACACTATCCCCCTATCGGCATAACCTTGGCAAGCTCGTACATCACGACAGCGGAAGCCTGTGCCACGTTCAGGCTGTCCACCTTCGGGGCTATGCCACCCCGGCCCATTCCAGCATAGGGAATGACCAGCAGGTGGTCGCAATTCCTCTTGACCTCATCGCTTATTCCATTTTCCTCATTGCCAAGAACGACGATGCTCCCCTTGTCGCGGCAGTAGCTGCTTAAAGCAGAGACGGACTCCCTGGCATCCAGGGACGTCCCTATCCTGACCATCTTGCCCTCCATGCTGGAAAGCAACTTGCTTATAGAACGGATTGTATAGATGTTTACAAATTCCATGCCACCTTCAGCAACCCGGTAGCTGCTCGTAGTGACCGACGACTGGGCCTCATCCAGTGGTATGACGATGTTCCTTATACCGAAGAACGCCGCGCTCCTGACGATTGCCCCCAGGTTGTTCGCATTGCCGACCCTGTCCAACAGGACGGCGCTCTCCCGATTTTCTATCCAGCGGGCCGTATCGTCCGTGTTCAGCGCAGGAATCTCGGGCATTCCAATCATTGCGACAACCCCTTGATGATGGACTGATCCGCACAGACGTTCCAGTTCCCTCACATCCTGAACCTGGTTATAGGGCCTCTTGGCAGCGGCCAGCTTCTTGCACAGGCCGCCAAAAAGCGGCGCACGCTCCTTGGAAAAATAAAACCTCTGTATCTTCTGCCAGTCGTTCTTTTCAAGTGTCTTCACTGCGGCAAAACCGCAGACAGCCAATTCGTTCCGTTCCGTGTTCTTCATATAGTTTCCTTCACATGCAATAATGGCTAAAAGGCATACTTCACACATGCCCACGGGCTGTCCTGAAACGCCAGGAAGTCCTTTATAAGACGGCCGGCCCCGTCATTCAGCTGTGAAATCCTACGGGCACCGTCCTTGACGCGTACAAGAGGATCGACATACCGCCTTTTCACGTCAAACGAGACGCAGTAGCAGCCGTTCAGTTTGCGGTCGGACCGGACCAGCTCCGTCATGCACCTGAAGGTGCGGAACAGACGGGAAAACGGCTCGTTATCATTCATATCGGCACAATCCTCAAAGCGGGCAACAAGGGACTGCTCGTCCATGCTGTACAGGTCCTGTTCATCAACATAGCCGCATTTCACGGCCTCGCCTATTATATCGCCCATGAGCTGCATGGCAAGCTTGTCCTCTCCCCGCTGAAGGATAAGGCTCACATCCAGGAAGCGCCTTGTATAGTCCACGGCGGCAGCCTCGCTGTCAAACCCCAGTTCGTCCACGCCCCGCTCGTTCTTCAACAGGACGACGCTGGAATAGCTTTTTTCAATCTCTTCAAGCGTCCACTCCCCACAGAGCGCGGCCCCGCTCGGGTACATGTACTCAAGCCTGTCGGCAGAAAGGCCGGGAATCTCGTTGTCTGCAACAGGGAAGCGGTGGTAGTCGTCTATCTCGTACTTGTAGATGCCGTCACGAAAAAGCAGCTCGCTCAGCTCCATGTCCTCGTTTATCATGCAGCGGGTCAGGGCCTCGGTACTCTCCTGACGCATCCGGTCCCCGTTCAAGAAGTCCACGGCATGGCTGAACGCCGGAGTGGCTATATCATGAAACAAGGCGGATATGGTCTGCTTCTTGTCATGAGTAAAATTCCAAACGATCAGAGCAGTTCCGATGGAATGATTCAGTCGGGAATAGAAGAACTTGTTGTGGAAAAGTGGTGTCCAGTCCGTTCCGCACAGGAGCCCCACGCCTCCCAGCCGCTGCAACGACAGCAGCGAAACATACGCGTCAAGGAAGGGAGGACGGTCCTTGCAGAGGATGGAATGGTAGCCGACAATACTAAAATCTCCCATATTCTACATATTATATGAAAAAACAGGCTCTTATGCTAGACTCTTCGGGAATCAATGCACTGGGAAATGAACCGCGACGACGTGGAGCAGCGGAAGCGTAAAATCGGGCCGCATGGAGGGGGCACGGAACGAAGGCCAAGGAATCTCGTGGAGCAGCGGCATACAGATCTGGCGTCAGGCGTTCAACAGTTCCGTCACGGCATCCAGCAGGGACCGCCCTTCCGACAGCCGGACGCTTTTCTTGCAGCCTGCCCGCCTGCCGGACTCCTCATCCCGCCAGCTGTCGCCAATCATGAAGGAGGAAGACACGTCTATATGGAAGTCCGCCGCCGCCTGCAGGAGCATGCCCGGCTCAGGCTTGCGGCAGGAACAGGCCCGCTTGTATGCCGTCCGTTCGCCGGGAAAGCCTGCATCGGGGTGGTGGGGACAGAAGTATACCGCATCCAGGAAGGCCCCCTCCCTGCCCAGCAGGGTCTCCATCTTGTCGTGAATCTGACTCAGCCCCGCAAAGTCCAGTTCGCCCCTGGCTATCTGCGGCTGGTTCGTCACGACGATGGCGAGGTAGCCGCTCTCGTTTATCCTGCGGACGGCCTCCGCCGCACCAGGCAGGAGCTCCATATCGTTTATGTCGGTAAGGAAACCCGAACTCCTGTTTATCGTGCCGTCCCTGTCCAGGAAGAAGGCCTTCTGGGGGCAGCCCAAATTTCTTGCACCGACAAGCCCGCCCCTTATGTCCGCCTCCACCTGGTGGAAGCGGTCGGGGGTCCCCATGTCCTTGACGTACTCGCTTGAGTCATACGCATAGATGCCGCCGCTTGCCACGGCGGGCTTGAGTATGTCGCGGTCCAAGTCCAGCTTGCCCCCCCGTTTCTCCGGGGGAAGCAGCGCAGCTGCCTGGGCAAGCAGGGCTGGCGAGACAATCTGTATTCCGGCATTGACCCGGTTGTGGCACCAGAGACGGTCGTCCTCCTTGTTCAGCCAGCGGACGACCCGGTGGCTGTCGCAGGGTATTCCCCCCTCTTCCTGCGGCGGAAGGATTTCCGTCTCAATGAGTGCGGAATCATAGGGATGGCTGTTGGGATGTGTCATCAAGCTGGCCAACGCAGGACCGGTCGCGCAGCTCGTTGCCCCCTGCGCCACACCGCAGTGCATCCCCCCCTCTGTCGCCCCCCGGGAGCGATGGAATGCAATAAAGCGGGAAAAGTCAATGTCGAATATCGTGTCCCCGTTTAAAAGCAGGAAGTCCTCGTCCAGTCCCGGAATCCTGTAGAGCGCACCGGCAGTCCCGAGGGGTTCGGTCTCCTCATAATAGTCAATCTTCACGCCAAAAGCCGCGCCGTCGGCAAAGTACTCGCGGATGAAATGCCCCAAGTGTCCAATAACGATCGTTATGTCGGTGATTTTATTCCGTGCGAGGCATTCGATTTCCCATTGCAGGATGGGCTTCCCGCATATCCGTATCATCGGCTTGGGGACGTCGCCCACCATGCTGGCAATCCGCGTCCCCTTGCCACCCGCCATTATGACTGCTTTCATTCTGGGAAAAAGCGCTCCTCTATCTGGAGGCAGAGCGCATGGTAGACGGGCAGGTGCAGCTCCTGAATCTTGAAAGTCTCCCGCTCGGGGACGATTATCGCGGCGTCGGCAAGCCTGGCCAGCCTGCCTCCGTCCCGCCCCGTAAGCGCGATCGTAGCAAGCCCCTTCGCCTTGGCAACGAGCATCGCGTACACGACATCCTTGGAATTGCCACTGGTGGAAATTCCCAAGAACACGTCCTCTTTCCTGCCCAGGCCCATCAGCTGCTGGGCAAAGACCACGTTCCCGTCCACATCGTTCAGGCTGGCAGTCAGCAGGGCGGTCTGGTTGCACAGGCTTATCGCGGGCAAGCTGCCTTCCAGTTTGTCCGCAAGGTACGTGCCGTCCTCGCTGTCTATCGCGGCCAGCGCGTCCAAGAAGTCCTTGTCCGGCCGCCGCCTCTTGACGAAGGCCTTCAGCAGTTCCCCCACGATGTGGTCGCTGTCCGCCGCACTGCCGCCATTGCCCGCCGTGAGCAGTTTGCCTCCGGCGGAAAAAGATTTCTCAAGCAGGGCGTATGAGCCACGGATGCCCTGCTCGCATGCGGCAAGGGCAGGATAGCGGGCTACAAGCTCCTGTATATGGTCCGTCATAGCGGCTGTCCTCCCAGCGTGACGGTATTTCCTTCCTCATCAAGCTCCAGCGGAGGCAGGCCCGTCTTTTCCAGCTGCTCCAGCTGGCTCTTGAGCGCCCAGGAAATCTTGTTCTGCTCCTCAAGCCGCTGCGCCAACACCTTGCTCAAGAAGATGCCGTAATGCGGATTGCGGCGGATAAGGAGGAGGAAGACCGCCTTGGGAACTTTGATAAGCCGGCACATGTTGCCCGTCGCTATAACCGTCGCCGTCCGCCTGTCGTCCAGAAGGAAGGCCATCTCGCCGATGAACATGTCCGCGGGTGTCAGTATTGCCGAAAGGCGGCCGTTCATGTAGACCGCATAGCGGCCCGAAACGATGAAGTAGAGGTCGTTGCTCAGGTCGTTCTGCCGGCAGACGATTTCCCTGTCCTTGTAGTGGATCGTGTCCAAATTCTGGATGAAACCAGGAATGGCATTCACCGAGTCCATGCTGTTCTTTATCGCAAAGGTGACGATGTTGCCCTTGTCGTTGTATTCAACCTTCTGGACGACTTCCTGGCTCAATTTGATTCCACGTCCATGCAGCTCATCGTCTTCGGCCCGGTGCTCCAGCATCTTCCGCCAGTCAAAGCCGTCGCCGTCGTCTTCAATCCGAAAGGCGGACGCCCCCTTTCGAATCTCGTAGAAGATGCGGACCTTCCGGTCCTTGTACTTCTCCATCCGGCTACGCTCGGCAATCAAGTCCATTATGTCGTTGCCGCCCATCAGCCACTTGGTCTTCTCCGCGAAGCTTATCTCCAGGTTGCCATGTTCCACAGCGTTGTTCAGGAACTCGGACAGGGCCAGCTTGAGTCCAGAACAGCTGTCGCGGGAAATGCGGTCGGTATTGTACAGGTAGCTGACCAGCATGTTGGAATAGAAATGCAGGTTCATGGGGTCGTTGCCGGAAACGAAGCTGCCCTTCTCCTCGCCACCGATAATCTCCCGAAGGCCGCGCGTATACAGGAACTGGTCGTTGGCGGCGAGGATCTTAAGCATCCGCTGGAAGTGGTCGCGGAACTCGCCGGCAGTCACCGTCGCGAGGATGTTCACGTCCTTCTTCTCTTCAAGCTCCCTCGCCTTGCTCCTGCTCTTGCAGATGACGATGATGCCTCCGGAATGGAGCCAGTTGTCTTCGCATACCGCATCCAGGACGGACTGGCAGTCCAGCGTCTCATCGGCAAAGTCCAGAACTTTTATTTCAGGAAGCTCGTAATTTATATAGGCAATCGCACTCTCGCTGTCATTGAATATGTCAGCGGAGAAATCCTGCAAATCCCTCACCCCCTCCATGACGGACTGCTCTATCACAGAATTTTTCGTTACAGCAACGATTTTCTTCATTTCTAAATCTCCTCGTTCGGATTATGCCTCTCTTGACTACTGTAAAGTAAAATCACCGATATTGCAATAGTAAAAAACGGACCTTTCGAGGTCCGCTTTTCTTGAGACAATTATTCGTACTACTGCTTGTCGCTGTTGAAGCAAATCGCGGCGATGACGCCGGGAATCCAACCGATGCAGGTCAGGACGAAGGTCAGCAGCACCGCCCCGCACCCCCTGTCCAAGACTGCGAGCGGAGGAAAAATGATGCAGAGTATTGCCCTTCCACAGCCCATCTCCTGCTACCTCTTCTGAACATACGAGTCGGCAGGCATGATTGTAATTTCAACGCGACGGTTGGCGGCACGGCCCTCTGACGTAGCGTTGTCGGCAATGGGCTTGGTTCCGCCGTAGCCCCGTGCGCTTATCAGGCCCTTGTCGATTCCTATTGCCGTCAGCACGTCCACAATCGTATTGGCGCGGTCTATACTCAGCTGGAGCTGGCCCGCGGGCTTGTTCACGTCCGCCGTATGGCCCTCCACCTTTATCGAATAGTTTCCGCTGGCAACAACTTCCTTTATCTGCGCCGCTATCATGCCCACGCGCTCCTTGTCGGCGGGAAGCAGCTCGGCGGAATCCGCAATGAAGTTCAAGTCCTGCACGGTAATCTGGATGCCGCCCGGCCCGTCCTTTACGACCGTATTGGGAACCTTGTCCTCAAAGACATAGCGCAGCTTCTGCAGCTCCACATAGTAGGAGGTGCTCTTGTCCGGCGCGCTGACCCTATGGGTAATCTGTTCCTTGCCCAGGAGGATTACGATCTTCCCCTCCTGGAGGAGCTTGAGGTTTGCCGGAACGGTTGCGATGCGCAGGTAGTCTTCACTGGAAATGACGGGGTCGCAGCGGTACACGCCAAAGACCTGCTCCGCCGTAATCCAGAGGGGATCGTCGCCGACCCTCTTTTCAAAGTCCCTGTCGTGTATGTCGGTGCAGTAGGCATTGATCCCCTGCTTGGAAGCTATCTTGGGATCCACCATGTTGCGCTCGTAGACCAGGGTCATGTTGGAATCGTACACCTTTGGGAAAAGGCAGGGGTCCACCAGGCTCTCCACAAACTCGCCGTGGACGGGCAGCTTGCCCCTCGCGTCAATGACGATTCCCGTGTAGGCGCGGCTGGCGATGCGGGCAATGGGCTTCTGCTGGGTATAGGGACTCCTGTGCTTGACGAAAAGGGAGCCGATGTCCTCAAGCCGTATCGTATGCTCCGTCAGGAGCCTGTCCCCCCCGTTCTTAAAATAGGCGGGCGTTTCCTTCGCGTTGTCTATGATGCGGGTCAGCTCCTCCAACGTCAGCGAACCGTCCAGCACCATGTCGCTCAGCGTCCGCGTGTCGTCCACGTAGATAGACAGGAGAGGGTCCTTTATAAGGACAGGAAGCTCCATCTTTATCTTGTTCACGGCGGCGTTCTTCCCGCTGGGCATGGGAATGCCGGCCTTCACTATATCCATGGAAACATTGGAGGAAAAAGTACCCCGACTCCAGTCAATCTTGCTGGAAGAAAAAAGCACGGCTTCCGCCTCATCCACATCCGCACTGTTCTTTGCGTCCTGCCGAGCCTGCTCTTCATCGACCTTGCTATAGTAGAGCATGTCGCGGCCAGAGCTTTGCGCCGAAATCCATCCGGCAGGCAGAATCATGGCAGAGAGAGCCATCGCTGAAAGGAGTTTTCTTTTGTTCATTTAAAATCCCTCGCCTTATTATCGGAATCCACTTGTAAAAGGTTGAATTCTGATGATAAGTTACGGAAACCGAACAGATATTGCGGTTCCCGGCATGATTTGGCGGGCGCCCCCTGCAACGAATCACGCCGGCAACAGTCCGCCTCGCAGGGCGGCGGCAGCCCCCTCCTGTAACTAAGCATGGCGACGGGCTGTTTTCTCGATATGAAAAGATTTGTTTTCGCAGCCCTGCTGCTTGCCTTTTTCATTCCCTTCCTGAGCGCCGAAAGCTCCGTGAAGCTTTTGAACCGGACCGTCAGCCTGTCCTGGTCGGACAACGTGACGGTGGACTCCGCGGCATTCTCCGACGTACAGGCAGGAGATACCATAGAGATAAAATACAAGAGCGTAAAGGCCGACTACCACAAGTTCAAAGTCTACGGAGTCGGATCTTCCGGCTGGCAGCCCCTCGGCTACGGCGGCGTCAGCGGGGCAACCTTTATGAACGGCGACCTGGAGACGGAAAAGAACTCCGGCACCGTCCTGATAACGCTGACCGGGGACGACGCGGCAAACCTCAAGAAGGGCGGCTTGATAATGCACGGCTACGGGCTCAAGGTGTCCGCCATGACGCTGGCACTGGCCAGCGCCGGCACCCTGACAGTCCCCGCATCCCAACGTCCCCCCAAGCCCAACACGGAGCCGAGGTCCATTTCCGACGGCAAGACGTCGGCGGGACCCGTGGGCGGCCCCTTTGCCGAACACGGAAAGCTCCACGTGGACGGAGCATCCCTCTACGACAGCCACAACAGCAAGTACCAGCTCTACGGCATGTCCACCCACGGTCTTGCCTGGTTCGGAGACTACGTGAACAAGGACGGCTTCAAGACCCTGCGCGACGACTGGAACAGCAACTGCATCCGCCTTGCACTCTATCCCGGCGAGTACAACGGCTACTGCAACGGAGGCAACCAGGAGCAGCTCAAGAAGCTCGTCTGCGACGGCATAGACTACGCCAGCTCGTTGGGAATGTACGTCATCGTGGACTGGCACGTCCTGAGCGCCAACCCGACCCAGTACAAGGAGGCGGCAAAGGCATTCTTCACCGACATCACCAAGAAATACGGATCCTACGGCAACGTCCTCTACGAAATCTGCAACGAGCCGACGGGATCCGACTGGGACAGGGTGCTCAAGCCCTACGCCGAAGAGCTCATTCCGGTCATCCGGCAGAACGCACCGGATGCAATCGTCATAGTCGGCACCAACACCTGGTCGCAGGAAGTGGACAAGGCGGCCAAAAATCCAATCACCGCCTACAGGAACGTCATGTACACCCTGCACTTCTATGCAGACACCCATACCCAGTGGATGCGCGACCGACTGGAATCCGCCGTCAAGGCAGGCCTTCCCGTGTTCGTGACGGAATTCGGCACCTGCGACGCATCCGGCAACGGGGGCTTCAATGCGGACGAGAGCCGGGCCTGGTTTGACCTGATGAACAAGTACAGCATAAGCTGCTGCAACTGGAGCCTGTGCAACAAGGACGAGACCGCGAGCGTGATAAAAAGCTCCTGCAAGAAGCTTTCCGGCTGGAGCGAGGGCGAGCTCACCGAATCCGGCAGGCTCGTCAGGCAGTATTTCCGCAGCTTGAAGAAATAGCGGCGGTCCGGTAAGATTTAGGACGATTGATTATGGAAGAAGACAACTACTTAGTGGCATACACCGACGGCGGCTGCCACGGCAATCCCGGCCCGGGCGGCTGGGGCGCGGTGATAATCGACGGCAACGACGTACGGGAGCTTTCCGGCGGCGAGAAGATGACGACGAACAACCGCATGGAGCTGACCGCCGCCATCAGCGTCCTGACTGCAATTTCCGGGAACGGGCAGTGGGCGGGCAAGACCGTCCGCGTGTTCATCGACAGCCAGTACGTCAAGAACGGCATAACCAGCTGGATTGCAAACTGGAAGCGCAACGGATGGCGGACGGCGGCCAAGAAGCCCGTGCTCAACCGCGACCTCTGGGAACGCCTGGATGCCCTGGTTTCCACCCTGTCCGTGCAGTGGGTCTGGGTCAAGGGCCACGCCGGGGTCAAATACAATGAGATCTGCGACCAGCTCTGCCAGAAGGAAATTGCAAAATTCGAATAATCATGCTACCATAGGGAAATGCTTCAAAAACGTTTCCCGGTCAGCATAATCCTTTCCCTCGTACTCCTCCTCTTTCCCCAAGTACAGGCATTTTCCCAGGAGCAGCTGCCCGACGGCATAGACTTCTGGAGCAACTACGGGGCGGAAGAGCTTTCCCGCGCCATAAGCGAACGCATGACGGACGAGGAGCTCCTGGCACAGGTGTTCATGTTCGGCTGGGCAGGCGCGGAACCAAGCGTCCTGCTCAAGCGCTGGGTCACGGAGCGCGGGCTTGGTTCGGTCAAAGTCTTCGGCTGGAACACGGACGACATCCACAGCGTCGCCCGCTCGGTCAAGACCCTGCAGGAAGAGTCGCTCAAGGGCCGCTTCAAGATTCCCCTCTTCGTCGCAACCGACCAAGAGGGCGGCTGGATCCGCCACGTCAAGGGCGAAACCCAGATGACCCCGGGCAACATGGCCATAGGGGCCTCCGGCTATCCGGTCGACGCATATTATTCCGGCTACTACATCAACAAAGAGATAAAGGCACTCGGCATAAACATAAACTTCGCGCCCGTCGTGGACCTGTACACCGACCCCAAGTCCTCGGTCATCGGCCCGCGCTCCTTCGGCTCGGACCCCGGCAAGGTCAGCATCCTCGCGGAAGCCTTCTCCAAGGGCAGCATGGACGCGGGGGTCATCCCCACCGCCAAGCACTTTCCCGGCCACGGGGACACCAGCCTGGACAGCCACGGCAAGCTGCCCGTCATAGACATAGACGAAGAGACCTGGCGGCGGCGGGAACTGGTCCCCTTCAAGTTCCTCATAGCGAACAACGTCCCCGCCATCATGAGCGGCCACCTGTCCTTTCCCCAGATACAGGGCGACGGAACCCCCGCCTCCCTGTCCAAGAAGTTCCTGGCCGGCATCCTGCGCGGCGAGCTGGGCTACAAGGGGCTTATCATCACCGACGACATGATGATGAACGGGGCCACCGAGTTCGCCGGGGGCCTGGCCAAGGCCGTGGGCATGGCCATAGAGGCGGGCAACGACATAGTGATTTCGTCCACCACGCCCGGCCTGACCGAACGCCTGTGGACGGACAACCTTGCCCGCATGTCCTCCTCCCCGGACTTCAAGGACAGGGTGCGCGACGCGACCCGCCGCATCCTCAAGGCCAAGCTGGACTACTTCAAGGGGGGCGACCCCGCCCCCCTCTTCCCGGACGAAACGACCATCGGACAGTTCATCCCGGACAAGGACGGCGAGAAATTCTTCCTGGAACAGGCATGCCGCGCCGTCACGGTCTACCGGGGGGCGGACATAGTGCCCTACAAGCCGGAGGAAGGGGAAAAAGTCCTCATCGCAGGCCCCTTCATCTCCCTCTATGAAGAAGGCAAAAAACGCTACCCCACGGCCACGACCTTCCACTACAGCTACGAGCTTGCCTCCGACCGGTCCAACTGGGACGACTGGAATGCGAGCAGCCTGGTCAGCGTCGCCCGGAACTTCGACACGATAATCATCAACGTCTGGGACGAGCACACCGCCAATTTCTGCCGCAGGCTCCGCGGCTTGGGCAAGAAGGTCATCATCCTGTCCATTATGTCCCCCGTCTACGTGATGGAGGACTTTGACTGGGTGGACGCGATAATCTGCGGCTACAGCTACTCCGACTACTCCTTCAAGGCCCTCTTCGCCGTCCTTGCGGGCGAAATAAAGGCCGAAGGCATCCTGCCCCTCTAGCCCCTGGTTTGTATCATCCTCCGGCACAAATTGCCCTTAATTTGTGTCGTCTACTGACATAAATTGCCTTTACTTTGTGCAAGACTTGCTTTATGGATTTCAGGCGGAACATCTTGCAAAGGCTGGAAGAATGGAAGAAAGCCCCCTGACCGACGACCCCCTGCACTCCTTCATCGAACGGTCCGGCATACACAGGGCAATCCGCCTGTACGACGGCCCGATTGCCACGGAGGAATGTACCACTGCCGGGGGAACCAAGTACGAACTGGTGAACCTGCCCCTCTTCATATAGAAGGTTTTTAAAATAAAAAGACCGGCCTTTCGGCCGGCTGCCCATCAGGCAACCGGGCGTAAATGGGTGGGAG
Organism: Treponema sp.; assembly: GCA_024690865.1. GTDB lineage: Bacteria > Spirochaetota > Spirochaetia > Treponematales > Treponemataceae > Treponema_D. The sequence continues at coordinate 32,821 of JAILON010000027.1, forward strand.
GGGATAAAATTCTACGCCCGGTATAATATCTATCGGTGGAAGTGTTGTTTTCTTGACACAAATTTGGGTACGCGCCAGCCCACCCTTGGCCGCCAGAACCCGCCCCCTGTTGCCCCGTCCCTGGCAGCCAGAAACCCGGGCCACGGCCGCCCACTTCTTCCAAAGTTCTGCCATTTTTCGCGAAAATTCCGTCATTTTCCCCCAAAAACTCTCCTTTTGGGTAGGTTACAAGAAAAAAACTCTGTGCTACAATGGTTTTGACTGGCTTTCAGGCCCCTGTGGTCCGGCCATAAGCATGCGAGTTATACTCAAAAGTTGTGGATGGGATAATATCTAGAAATAGAAAAAGAGATTCAGATTTGTTATGCTTTAGCTTGCAAGAAAAAACCAAACAAAGGAGAATCTCTTATGGATACTATTCTAAACTAT
>JAILON010000033.1 GCA_024690865.1 Treponema sp.
GATGGAAGGGGCGGCGATAGCCCATGCCTGCTACCTGAACAAGATTCCCTTCCTCATCATCCGCTGCATGAGCGACATGGCTGACGATACGGGGGAGAACACCTACAGCTTCAACGAGGAGGCAGCCGCCAACCTGAGCGCAGCACTCGTCAAGAAGATGCTCAAGGGCCTCTAGCCTTTTTTTTTTATGACGGAGGGAACAGCAAGCCTGTCTCCAGAACAGGGCTTGCTTGCGTGCGAAAGCCTCGGGGACCGGCATCGCATCGGCTGGCCCCGAAAGGACAGAAAGTATATATGGAAAGTCTTTTCAATTCTGGATGGCAGTTGGCCAAGCTGCATATCGAAAACAAAAGCGACCAGGACGGCAGCCCCGTCCTGTACGGGCCCGATGATTTTTACCCAAACGCCGCAAAGCTGCAGTACCAGCCCGTCGAACTGCCCCATGACTACCTCATTTTTCAGACAAATGACCTTTACGAAAATTCCGTCGGCTTCTACCGCAAGAGCTTCTCCTTGCAGGCACTGACGGCCCGGACGGCCCTCCGCTTTGAAGGCGTGTACATGAACGCGGGGCTCTGGGTGAACGGAAGGAAAGCCTTTGAATGGAAGTACGGCTACACGGCCTTTGAAGCCGACATAAGTCCCTTCGTTCAGGAAGGGGAAAACTGCATCGAAGTCATCACCGTCTACCAGCACCCGAACAGCCGTTGGTACTCAGGGGCAGGAATCTACCGCGATGTGTACCTCATCCAGAGCGGGTTGCCCTTCCTCGTCAACGACGGCATCTATTTCAACGCAAAAAAACTTGAGGGGCAGAACTACAAGGTCAGCATATCCGCAGAGCTTGCGATGGAAAACACGCTCAAAAGCAACCTGATTCCGGGCGGCTATTCCCTTTCATACATGCTGGAAGAAAAGAACGTTCCCCCGGTCCATGCGGGAAACCACAAGGAAAAGAAGGAAAAAAAAGAAAAAAAAGGCAGCCACAAGCAGGTCCTCCCCCAGAAGGTCTGGGAAGCCTCGGTAGGGCCCAGTGGAATGACCCCCGCCTACGGGAAGAGCCTTTCCGATTACCTGAACTCGGTCAGCGGCGTTTCAGGCTACACGATTTTCAACAGCAACATCGAATTCGAACTGAGCAAAGTCCACGAGTGGGGGCTGGACTTCCCCGCCCTCTACACGCTGACCGTCAGCCTGATCAAGGACGGACAGGTCATAGACAGCTGCTCGCAGAACGTCGGATTCAGGGACATCACGATGGACAGCGAACGGGGGCTCTTCCTGAACGGCAAGCAGGTCAAGCTCAACGGAGTCTGTGGCCACCACGACCTCGGCGCGCTCGGAGCGGCATTTGACATCGAAGCCCTCCGCAGGAAGGCCCGTATCCTCAAGCGGATGGGTGTGAACGCCGTACGGACATCCCACAACCCCGTTCCGCCCGCCTACCTGGACCTTGCGGATGAGATGGGCTTCCTCGTTGACAGCGAAGGCTTCGACATCTGGCAGAAGCACAAGACGAGCTACGATTATGCCAGCTACTTCGATGACTGGCACGAGCGGGACTGCGCCTCTTGGATCCGGCAGGCACGGAACCACCCTTCGGTCTTCATGTGGAGCATCGGAAACGAAATCTACGATACCCATCAGGGAAACGGCCTCGCCGTCACGAAGGAATTGAAAAAACAGGTCAGGCGCTGGGATCCTCTGGAGAATGCGGCCGTCACCATCGGGTCAAACTATATGGCGGGCGAAGGGGCTCAGGAGTGCGCCAAGGAGCTGGATGCGGTCGGCTACAACTATCTTGAACGCCTGTTCGAAGAGCATCACGCGGCGCACCCCGACTGGAAGATCTACGGAAGCGAAACCTCTTCCACCGTGCAGAGCAGGGGCGTCTACCACTTTCCCCGCTCCCGCCGCCTGCTGACCCACTCCGACCTGCAGTGCTCCTGCCTGGGCAACTGCTCCACGAACTGGGGGGCGGCGAACAGCTCGTTCGTCGTGACCGCCTACCGGGACAGGGCCT
>JAILON010000035.1 GCA_024690865.1 Treponema sp.
GGCCGCATGGAAGCTCATCAACAGCGCGATTATCTGCCGCCTTGCCGACGGGATTTCCGTGGACACGGGACTGGGGCAGCTGCGCCCAGCCGTCACCGGGATGTTCGCGGGCGAGTGCGACGAGTTTGACAGGGAACGCCATGCCATAACCGTGCAGTACCGGCCCGGCGGGCAGCTCAAGGAAGTGATGACCTCCCTGACCCCGGTCATCGCGCAGGGAAACCATATCGTGCCCGAAATCACGGAGGCAGAGGACAAGACCCTCAGCCCCGGCGAGGACGGCATCCTTACCCCCGGGGGCTTCTTTTCCATACAGGGAAAGAACATCATGGTTCTGGACAAAGAGGGCGAGGACGGTGACGGGACGACCGCAGGCCTGTGGTTCGACAACGTTGACGAGCCGGAAAAGTCCGTGCGGCTGCCCTCCTCCCAAATCTGCCACAACAGCAGGAACCTGCTGGAGGGCATAATCCCCCGCCTTGCCCCCGGACGCTACCGGCTGCGGGTCGTCACGCACTTCTGCGGCAGCAAGCGGCGCAAGACCGCGCAGGAGCACAGCCTGGGAAAGCCCTTCCTGGTGCGCAGTGCCTGAGCCGGCGGGTCTGCCTATTCCCTAAATCCTCCAAATCCGCTATACTGTCCGTTATGAGCGAAGAGAAACGTACCGTGAATGAGGACACGCTTGAAAAGCTCCTCTACCTTTCAAGGCTTTCCTCGGAAAGCACCGATATGGACACCCTCAAGAAGCAGGTTGACGACATCGTCGGCTACTTTGACATCCTTTCCAAGTATGACGACAGCGAGAACCCCTACGATGCCTACCCGACGACGACCGCCGCCGCCCTGCGCGAGGACGAGGTGGTTCCCGGCCTTGAGATGCACGACGTGAAGAAGGTCAGCGAGCATTTCCTTGACGGCTATTTCCAGGTTCCGAAAGTTTTGGGAGAAGGGGCGTAATTTCTTATGGTGAATGATATAGACAGTGTTGTAAAGGCCCTGAAGTCCGGCCAGACGAGCAGCGTTGCGCTGGTGAAGAAGTCCGTGGACACCTACGAGGCGGACAAGAAGTCTGCCCTGCCGCTCAATGCCTTCCTTGAGATATACGATGACGTGATTGCCCTTGCGGAAGCAGCCGACAAGGAGATTGCGGAGGCACGGGCTGCCGGCAATGAGGCAGTGGAAGCCCTCTTTGCAAAGAAGCCGCTCCTGGGCATCCCCTTTGCCGTAAAAGATAATATTTCCGTGCAGGGAAAGCATTTGACCTGCTCTTCCAAGATTCTGCAGGGCTACGTTGCCCCCTACAGCGCGACCGTCATAAAGAGGCTGACCGAGGCGGGGGCCATCCCGCTCGGACGCTGCAACCAGGACGAGTTCGCGATGGGCTCTTCCACCGAGTATTCCAGCTACGGGCCGACCCGTAATCCCATAAACCGCGCCTACGTTTCCGGCGGTTCTTCCGGCGGTCCTGCCGCTGCCCTTGCCGCCAATCAGGCCGTCTTTGCCCTCGGAACCGAAACGGGCGGTTCCGTCCGCCTGCCCGCAAGCTACTGCGGGGTCTACGGGCTCAAGCCGACCTACGGCGTGCTTTCCCGTTGGGGCGTGGTTGCCTACGGGTCTTCGCTCGACCAGGTGGGAATCATGGGGCACACGCCCTCCGACATCGCGACCGCCCTTTCCGTTATGGCGGGCGTTGACTTTTACGACGACACCTCTGCCGACCTGCCCGGCAAGGAGAATCTCAAGAAGCTTTCCGCATACACCACCGACGAGTTCAAGGCGCTCAAGATAGCGATACCCAAGCAGTTCCTTGAGAGCAAGGGGCTTGCGCCCGACGTGGGCAAGGTCTTTGACGAGGTGCGCACGTGGTTCGAGGCGAAGGGTGCCAAAATCGACGTCGTTGACCTGAGCATCCTTGACGCGTCCATCGCTTCCTACTACGTCATCGCCCTTTCCGAGGCAGCCTCCAACCTGAGCCGCTTTGACGGCATCCGTTACGGGGCGCGCGTGGACAACGAGCAGGGCTACGACCAGCTCTACGTGGAGACTCGGTCCGCGGGATTCGGCCCCGAGGTCAAGCGCCGCATCATCATCGGAAACTACGTGCTTTCCGAGCAGTTCTCCGGCGACACCTACAAGAAGGGCATGTCCGTCCGCGCAAGGATCCAGCGGGAGATAGCCAAGCTCTTCGAAAGCTACGACATCATCCTCTGCCCCACCTGCCCGACCGCCTCTTTCAAGCTGGGCGAGAAGGTGGACGACCCGCTCGAGATGTACCTGAGCGACCTCTTCACGGTCTTTGTGAACTTGGCCCGCATCCCGTCCATCTCCGTTCCCTGCGGCCACACGGCCGGTACGGGCGTGGAAGCCGGAATCACCAAGGGCGAGGGCGGCGAGTTTGCGGCGGCGGCGGCGCGGGGCGACAGCGACTCCATGCCGGTCGGCATCCAGTTTGCGGGCCCGATGTTCAGCGAGGAGCGGATTCTCCGCATTGCCCAGGCATGGGAAGCGGAACATCCGGGTTGTGGTTCGCCGCTGGCTCCCCACAACCCTTAGTGAGCCGTGGCTACAGCCAGCGGCTCACGGTTGAGGACTGTCCCTGACTGGCAGACTTGTACTTTATGGAAGAAAAGCCCCGCGCGGCACGGAACAGGACGCTGACACTTTCAGCGGAGGAGCGTGAGGCCCTCCGTTCCGACATCGTGGACGCGGGGCAGTTCCGGCAGGACGGGAATCCGGCGGGCAAGGTCATACAGGCCGACCTGCTGGACATCCTGCCCCTGCTGCCGGACGCATTTGCCGATCTCATCATCATCGATCCCCCCTACAATTTGACCAAGGACTTCGGCGGACATACATTCACTGCGATGGACGAACCCTCCTACGAGGCCTACCTGGACTCATGGCTTCCCGCCGTGTGCGCCAAGCTCAAGGTGGACGGCAGCCTCTACCTCTGCGGGGACTGGAAGTGCTCGTCAGCCATGCAGCGCGCCTTGGAGCGGAACCTGACCGTGCTGAACCGCATCACCTGGCAGAGGGAGAAGGGGAGGGGGGCCAAGGGCAACTGGAAGAATTCGATGGAGGACATCTGGTTTGCCGTCAAGGACCCGCAGAACTACTGTTTTGACCTTGAGGCCGTCAAGATGCGCAGGCGGGTCATTGCCCCCTACAGGTCGGACGGAAAGCCCAAGGACTGGGACGAAGAGAGCGGGACCCGCCTGACCTGCCCGTCAAACTTCTGGGACGACATCTCCGTCCCCTTCTGGTCAATGCCGGAGAACACCGACCACCCCACGCAAAAGCCGGAGAAGCTCTACGCCAAGCTTATCCTCGCCTCGTCCAGGCCGGGCGCGATGGTCTTTGACCCCTTCCTGGGCTCCGGGACCGCAGCCGTCGTCGCCAAGAAACTGGGCCGCCAGTACTGCGGGGTGGAGCTGAGCGGGGAATACTGCCTGTACGCCGCCAAACGCCTGCGCATGGCGGACGGCGACAAGTCGATACAGGGCTACCGGGACGGAGTCTTCTGGGAACGGAACAGCCTCAAGGGGCGTTCCCCGTGAACTTCTTCGGCGGGAGGGGCGGCGGCGGCATGTCCCGATTCACATGTTCCCTAGGAAAAGTTGTAAAAAATTCCCCGGTATATGACAATAGTTACATAAGCGGATTTTTTAAAACAAAGAGTTTGACGGATGTTTTATCCAGTGCTAAGATTATATTATAGCAGTTAAGGGATTTTCCCTAAGCCTAACTGCGGTATCTGGAGGATATTGTATGAAAAGGAATTTGATTTCCACGTTTGCGGTCGTTTCCGCCTTTGCCCTTGCTTTTGCATCTTGTTCTAAGAAGGAAAGCGCCGCTTCGGGTGGTTCTCCTGCATCGGGAGGCTCCGCTTCATCTGAAAAAATAAAACTTACCGTCTGGGAATCCCTGCAGGGACCTGACGAGTTCATCAAGAAGGCGGGCGAAGCCTACACCAAGCTGCATCCGAACGTAACTGTCGAATTTGTCAACGTCGAGCTGGGCGATGCGTCCGGCCAGATTGCGCTGGACGGCCCTGCCGGTGTCGGCCCCGACCTCTTTGCGGCCCCCCACGACAAGCTTGGCGAACTGGTGACGGGAGGCCACGTCATGGCGACCGTTGATGCCGACAATGTGAAGAAGTCTGTCCTGGGAGCCTGTTCTCAGGCACTCACCTACAACGGAACGATGTACGGCTATCCCGTCAGTGCGGAAACCTATGCCCTCTTCTACAACAAGGCACTCATCAAGGAGAACGAGGTTCCCAAGACCTGGGAAGACCTTGCAAGCTGGGTCAAAAACTTCAACTCCACGAACAAGGGAAAGTACGGTTTCGTCATGGACGTGGGGAACGGCTACTATACGATCATCTTCACGACGGAAAAGGGAAACCGCCTGTTTGGACTGACTGGCAACGACACCTCCAAGTCCTACTTGAACACTCCCGCCGCCGTTGACGGCATGAAGTTCTTCCAGTCCCTGCGCAAGGTTCTGGACGTTTCCGCCGACGACCTGACGACCGCGACCTGCGACGCAGCCTTCCAGTCCGGCAACGCTGCCATGCACATCACCGGCCTGTGGAACGTCCGCCCCTTCGAGGATGCCGGAATTGACTTCGGCGTTGCCCCGCTTCCCTCCCTGCCGGGCGAGAGCGCTCCTTCCGCCTCTTTCAGCGGAACCCGCTCCATGCAAGTCAGCGCCTACTCCGAGCATCCTGCCGAGGCCGCCGACTTCGCCAAGTTCCTGCTGACCCCCGAGATGCAGCAGCTCAGGTTTGACCTGACCGGGGCCATGCCGGCAATCGACACGACCGTTTCCAGCAAGTACATGTCCGGCTTCCTCAAGCAGCTGGACTATGCCTTCCCCATGCCGTCAATCCCCGAGATGGGCGCGTTCTGGGACACGATGGGCAACACGTCCAAGAACATCTGGAACGGTGCCGACGTGAAGGCCGAGCTGGATGCCTGCGAGGCCGCGATCATAAAGTAGCATGCTGATCAGGTGACATACCTGATGGCTGCTGGCTGACGACGGCTGTCTTTTTCGGCCCGGTGGGAAGGCGGTGGGGCTTCGGCTCCATGTCAGGGCGGAGATTCCACCGGGCCGATTGTCTTTGCCTCCGGCCCGAATGAGCCGGGCCGCCCACAATCTACTGCTCGGAGTGAAACAATGCTCAATACAGACGGAAGCTCTGAAGCCAAGGTCACGCGGACGGCGGCCTGCTTCATGGGGCTTTCACATATCCTCTACCTCAAGGAGCGGGTGAAGGGGGCGGCTTACGCTGCGCTGGAAGTCCTCTTCCTTGTGCTCATACCGTTCACGGCCAAAAAGCTCTATGATCTTGTGACGCTGGGGTTCCCCCAGCCGGACCTGCCCGTCAAGCAGCGCAGCAATTCTATCTTCATGCTGATTGACGGAATCCTGACGCTCGCCCTCATCGCGATTTTCGTCGCGGTATACGTCATCTCCGTAAAGAGCGCGAAGAAGTCCTACAAAGAGTATTGCAGGATAAAGAGGTTCCCCAAGAAGAGCCTTGCAGAGACGGCGAACAACGCCTTCCCGCTCGTGGGCCTTGCCCCCTGCGTTGTCCTCCTGCTCGTGTTCGTCGTCGTTCCGCTCGTGTTCTCGGTGGCCGTCGCGTTCACCAACTATTCCGCACCCAACCACATCACACCCAACAATACCGTAGACTGGGTGGGGGTACAGAACTTCAAGGAGCTGATGGGCGGCGGAACCAACTGGTCCAAGGGCTTTGCCCGCATCGCCACGTGGACCCTCGTCTGGGGCGTGCTGTCTACGGCGACCTGCTACTTCGGCGGCCTGCTGGTCGCGGTCACGCTCAAGCAGAGCAAAATCCGCCTCAAGGGCGTGTTCCAATTCATCTTCATCCTGCCCTATGCGGTTCCGTCGGTCATCACGATGCTCGTCTGGAAAAACATGCTCAACGGCAAGTTCGGAATCGTCAACCGCACCCTGCAGGCCCTGGGCTGGCTGTCGCCCGAAACGACAATCCCCTGGCTGTCCAACCCCACGCTTGCGCAGGTGATGTGTATTGTCCTGAACCTCTGGGCGGGCTTCGGCTACTTCATGATGCTGACGACCGGCACGATGACTGCCATCTCCGAGGATTTGTACGAGGCCGCCCGCATTGACGGGGCGAACAACTCCCAGATCCTGCGCAAGATAACCCTGCCGCTCGTCCTCTATCAGACGATGCCGCTGATTATCATGAGCTTCACGCACAACATCAACAACTTCGGTGCAATCTTCTTCCTGACGGGCGGAACCCCTGCCGTCGCGGACAGCACGACGACCAACGCGGGAGGAACCGACCTGCTCGTCACCTGGATTTACAAGCTGACGATTACCCTGATGAAGTACAACTACGCCTCGGTCATCGCGGTGCTCATTTTCCTGGTGCTCGCACCGTTTGCGGTTTACCAGTTCATGAACACCAAGGCCTATAAGGAGGGGGAGGTATGAAAAAGAATTTCTCTGCGGGCGAGACCTTGAGCCAGGCCGTTACCTACATCATCTTCATCTTGATTTCATTCCTGGTCTTCTATCCGCTCGTCTACACGGTGAGTGGCGCATTCAGCCCAGGCAACGGGATCGCCGCCATGAACATCGTCCCCTTCAAGGACGGCTTCACGGTCAAGCACTTTACATACCTGTTTACCCAGACCCAGTACTGGCTCTGGTTCTCCAACACGCTGGTCATCGCCCTGTGGACGACGGTTCTGACGGTCATCATCTCGTCGGTGAGCGCGTACGTCTTCTCGCGCTTCAAGTTCGTCTTTAAGAAGTCCCTGATGATGAGCCTCTTGATATTGCAGGTATTCCCCTCGTTCGTCGGCATGATAGCGATTTACGTCATCATCCTCAGGCTCAACCTCTTTAACCACCTCTGGGGCCTCATCCTCGTCTATGTGGCGGGCAACATCCCCTACAACACCTGGATGGTCAAGAGCTACATGGACACGGTGAGCAAGAATTTGGACGAGGCAGCGAGGATAGACGGGGCGAGCCACTTCAGGACCTATCTGACGATTATCCTGCCGGTCTGCCGCCCGATCATCACCTTTCTGGCGATTACGAGCTTTACCGGCCCCTGGATGGACTTCATCTTCCCCAAGATGATTCTGCGCACGCCGGAAAAGCAGACCCTCGCGCTCGGCCTCTTCTCGTTCGTCTCCGACAAGAAGAATGAGTTCACCAATTTTGCCGCCGGGTCGCTCATCATAGCGATACCCTTCGTCATCTTCTTCCTGCTCACGCAGAAAGCGATGATAAAGAGCCTGGGCGGCGGCGCGGTCAAGGAGTAGCGGGAATGGGGCCGAATCGTGCCGGCCCCTGCCTCCTGTCCGGCGTAGCTTTTTCGGTCGTTGCGATGCGTTTTTTTTTGTGCTGAACTCCGTGATTGTCTGTGCTGCGCCGCTCCGTGACTGCCTGTGCTTGCGTCGGCTACAGCTGTAGCCGGTCCGGGACGAAGTTCCTTTTGACCCTGGTGTAAAATTCCATCAGCAGCGTGTGCTCGGCTTCTGCCCGCTCATTCTGCTGCTCACTTTTGCCGTCGTCCAAAAGGAGTCGCGCCGGGTGGATTCCCAGTACGTTGGCCATCGTTACCAGCAGGTCGAAGGACGGCTTTCCGATGCCGCACTCGATGTTCCCGATCGTCCCCGTGGAGACGTTGCACAGTTCCGCGAGCCGTTCCTGGGACAGGCCCCGCTTTTTCCGGTATTTCTTGAGGTTCTCTATAAATTCCTGCTGATACTGGTCCATAGACCCATTATAAGATGAACTTTCTCCCCTTGTAATACTGGTAGGATGGTGCTATGGTATCAATTAAAATGGGAGGAGCAGGGGCTGGCGAGGCGAGGTAAGGCTTCGGTTTGCCCCGGCGAAGGGCCGCGGGGAGCAGAATGTCCATTCGTGGGGCACCGCGATGGGCTATCTGGTACCACCAAGATGAACTATCTGGTACCACCACGATGAGCTATCTGGTGTCACCACGATGAGCTATCTGGTACCACCACGATGGCTCGACCGGCCCATCTGCCAGCGAAGTGATATGCACCAAGGTTTGCGGGTGCTGCCCCTGCTGCGGTCGTGGGTGATACGAACGGCCTGCCGGCTGCCGCATTGACGGCAGGGATCCTGCTATATTGAGTCCATTATGGAGGTCTGTTATGAAATGCCGTTACTGCGGGGACACGCTCAGGGTCATGAACGAGAAGCTTTTTACTGCCACGGGAGAGAAATGCGCGGGAAACCCTGCCGGGTTCCATGTCGGGGTGACTGACGGCGAATGCTGCGTCTACTGCGGGAACGCCGCCAGCTGCCAGAGCGGCAAACTCCGCACCAGGTTCGGTACCGCATGCAAGCGCTCCCCGACGGGAATGCACTGCCTGCAGTGACGCGGCTTAGCCCCGGCGGGCCTCAAGGAGCTGCTCCATGTAGCTTTTGTCGCTGAGGACACGGGTAAGCTCGTCCGTTTTCCCCGCAGCCTGAAGGTCCGCCAGCAGGGTGTAGACAGTGTCCCTCCCGTCCGCGAAGCCCTGCTTCTCGCCGTTCGCAAATCCCTGCTTTTCGCCGTTCGCAAATCCCTCGTCTCGAATCATCTGTATCACGTAGCTCATGTTCGTCGTCCCTCCTGTCTTAAGGTTCCGCTCTATAATCTCTGTCCCTATATCGTCAAACGACTTGTCGGCAGTCAGAAGCTTCATGAGGTTTATCACCTCCTGCACGTGCCTGAGCTGCCTGTCCGTCCCCATATAACGGCTCCGCGTCCGCTCGCAGCGGAGGAATTCCACCACGTCGCGGAAGTCGCTCTTGAACGAGGCTATGGTCTCGTCATCCAGCCATGCCAGCTCAAAGACGTTTATGCCGTAGTCGCTGATGTACGGCTCAAGCTCCGGCGGCATCTTCTTGAGGCAATCCTTGAGCTTCCTTTTCTTGCCCCAGCGTTCCTCTGTTCCGAAGTAGAGCACCAGCGTCAGCACCGGGTACAGCTCGTCGGGCCCATCGTCCCTCAGCTGCACACGGTAGGCCGCGGCATCGTAGTTTATGACCCTCACCGGCATCTTGGAGTCGGGTTTGGTCTGGTTCTCCATACCGATAAAGCTCAGGCGTATCTGCCCCTTCTGCCAGTACTTGGCCACGTCCCTGTCCTGGCTCAAATGCTTGCCGTCCGCCTTGTACATGCTGAATGGAATAGTCAATATTAGTTCAGTGCCTAAACACCCTAAATTTATTTAGGCAGCAGCATTTACAGATGCTGTCTTTTCCCTGTATACAGCAGGAGGCAGTCCGCCTGGATTTACTGTCGTCACGCGCTTCGTGTTGTA
>JAILON010000038.1 GCA_024690865.1 Treponema sp.
ACGGCGACCTACACCGACGAGGAGGGTACGGTCACCACGGCGGACGGTACTGGCGTCGTTGCCGTCACCGTGCTGGAGCTGCCCGACTTCACCATAGAAATTACGCTGCCTGTCGGCGTGACGGCGCACACGAACGAGGCCGGTGGTGTCATTCCCGACTCCTACGACATTGCCGACCTGAGCAAGAGCTTCACGTTCACGGCGACCCCCGTCGCGGGGACCGGCTATCCTGCGGGGGTGTTCCCGGAGGGGACGGAATTTACGTGGGGGCAGAGTTATGATTCGACTATGGCGGGCGGCTATGATTCTTCCGTTTCGGAGCACCAGCCGGACCACATTGACGTGCAGCCTTCCAGCCTGAACTTGATGTACAGCCAGTGGTATGCGACGGACACGTCTCCCAAGACATTCTACGTTTCCTGTTCTGCCACGAACGGCAAGGCGATAAACTCGCCCAAGTCCGCCGCTTCCAGCAAGACCGTCAACCTCTACAAGCCCAAGCTGCCCACGCCGAAGATTGGTTACGCCTGTGGCAATATCATCGACAGGCTCCTGATTCCTGTCACCGAGACAAGCCTGGCAATCCAGACCTATTTTCAAAACAATATCTTGATTCCGGTTGATTTCGACTTCTGGGTTGATGTGGTTGACGGTCCTGCCATGCCGGACGGTACCAAGTGGAAGCTGGACCTTGGCAACGGCAGCTACCTTGGTGCCGTCGGTGGCGCAGATACGAGCGCGGATACGGATATGGGGACTTATCTGACAAGCGTGAATATAGGCGCGCTTACCGACGACCTTAGCCTTCCTATGACGACTCGCGAAATCAGCGTCGTCGTGGAGCATCCCTGCTACGAGGCCTCTGCAAGCGTCCCGATGAAATTCAAGTTGTATTCGTCCGTCCCCGCCAGCATAACGGATTTCAATGCGGAAATTGACTGTGATGGTGGTGAGGAGCAGGATCAGTCCTTTTCGATAACCGCAAACAATAGCTTCACCGGCCACCTTGAATCAACAACGACAGAGCTCCTGCCGGATGCCGATTCCGGAGCGCAGTTCGACTGGTACGTCAAGTTTGACGGCGGGGCGTACAAGTTCGTGAAGACTACATACAGCCCGGACGACATCAGCTTCTCGATAGATGATGCCGGCATCGATTTCGACAACCTGATAACTACTGATGAAGCTGAAACCTGTGATGATTACATTATGTTGGAAATCAAGTGCCACATAAGCTTCCCTGGGACGGATCTGGAGAAAGATTCGGAGACGAATTCTTCGATAAACTATTTAGTATGGCTCCGAATTTGTAGAGAAGTGTGGTAACATGCCGGGCAGTCCAGCCGAGGGGCTGGAGCTTTTTTCCTTCCTATATTCCCCTTACTCTTCCCGCCGTGCCCGCCAGATGAGCACAATCCCGTACAGGCCCATCAGGATGAAGACCGTGTAGGGGAGCCAGTCGCCCAGGCGGGAGTAGACCGTGGGCTTGTGGGCGTAGACGGGTACGGGGAAGGAGAGGGCCGCCTCGGTGAAGAGGGGCAGGTCGGCAAGGACGCGGCCCGCGGGGTCCAGGACGACCGTGTAGCCGGAGTTTGCTGCCCGTACGAGCGTCGTCCGGTATTCGATGGCAAGGTAGCTCGCGATGGCGTAATGCTGGTATTCGGCGGAGGCGGTGTGGGACCAGGAGTCGTTCGTGATGTTCATGAAGACCTCCGTTCCCAGCTTGAAGAGGGGGGTGCAGACATCGGCGAAAGCATCCTCGAAGCATATCGGAACGGAGAAAGTGACGAAGTTGTCCGGGTTGTCCTGCCCGCCTTCCAGAAAGTCCATGGTGGCGCGGGGGTCTGAGTTTCCCTGCAGGTCCAGGCTGACGACGGGGGAGGACTGGCTCTTGTATTCCACCGGGCAGTCCAGGTACTTCCTGTTGCCGGTGGGGACGCGGAAAAGCGTGTACTGCCAGCCCGGGGTCCAGCCCGCAGAGAATCCCAGCATGCTTTCCATAAGCTGTTGCACGACGGGGCTATCGGCAAAAGGAATGGCCTCGGCGAAAGGGACCAGGTGGGTCTTTGAGTAGAAGCCCGCATAGTTCCCCTTTGCATCGTAGAAGATTGCGCTGTTGCAGTAGTGCCGCCTGGCCCTGTTGACGCGGGTCTGGCCGCCGATGACGAAGGGGACGCCCATCCGCTGTATGAAGTCTGAAAGGCTTTCCCCTTCGGGCGCGTGCATGTAGTGGAATCGCGCGTCGGGGAAGGACCGTTCCAGCACCCCTTCGCTCCAGAGCACTAGGTCCACCTCCTGCTCTTTTTCCCGTACGCTTCGCACGGCCTCTTCCGTCAGGCGCATGGAGACTGCAAGGGACTTTGCTTCCCCTCCCTCCCAGGGATCCATGTTCTGCTGGACGGCGACCGTGTGAATCGTCTTCTCTTCCTGCCGGGGGATGAAGTACTGGAAGCAGCCATAGAGGGCGGAAAGTCCCCAGACCGCCGCCGTGAAGCAGGCCGCCGCCCGGTAGGACAGGGCGGAAGCCTGGGAGACGGCCCTCTGCGACAGGAGGAACAGGCCCTCTCCGATGAGGGCGCCGGCCAGGGCGTAGATGAACGTGATGCCCCAGATTCCGGTGATCGAGGCTATCTGGGCGAAGATTTTCCAGTTGGCGGCGGCGAGGAAGAGGGTTCCCCAGGGGTAGGCGAGGAATCCGACGGACTTGAACCACTCGTATGCGAGCATGCAGGAGGCGAACCAGAGGATGCGGGCCGCCGGGGCGAAGGCCGTCTTGCCGGCCTCCTCCTCAAGGGCCGTGGTCCTGGAACGGAAGGAGGGGAGGGCGTGGAAGATGACGCCCGTGAGCCCCCCTTCGATCGCCGTTCCGACCGCGCTGGCCCCCAGGGTAAAAATGGCGAAGTCGCGGAAGTTTGCCAGCCAGAAGCTTGAAATCAGGTGGACGGTCAGGGTCTGGATGAAGAAGAGCAGGAAGGATTCTTTATATGTCTTTGCCTTGTAAAGGGATATGTAGAGCGGAACGGGGGAAAGGAGGGCCAGCAGGGGGGAGCCGTGCAGCAGCAGTTCGTTGGGAATGGCCGCACCTTCAATAATTCCCGAAAAAAGTGCGCAAAAAACTTGTAAAATAACTGATTTCATTATATTATGATTGTATTATCTTGAAAATAAAATTTCAATAAAGAATCTTGGCGGTACTGGCAGATGGATGAGCTTGTAGAGGCACACAAGAAAGAGTATGGCGAGGCCCCGGACGTGGTGGCCGTGGCCCCGGGCCGCTTTCACCTCATCGGCGAACATTCATGGTTTTTCAAGGACAAGACCCTTTCCATGGCGGTGAACCTGCCGGTGTACGTTGCCGTCTCCAAGCGGGACGACACGAACCTCCGCTTCCGTTTTGTGCAGCTGGACGACAGCAAGCGGGGCAGCCTTGCTTCCCTCAAGTTCAGGAAAGAAGATAAGTGGGCGAATGCGGTGAAGTCCGTCCTGAGTGGCTTTTCCAGCTGCGGATTCGACTGTCCCGGCATGAACTTCACGATATGGTCCGATATCCTTCCGTCCGCCGGATTCGGCATAACCAGCGCGATCAAGATAGCCACGGTATGGTGCGTCAAGGAGCTGTGCCATTTCCGCTGCAGGCGGGTCGACCTCCTGCAGGTCATAGAGCGGGCCAACAGGCTGTACTTCGGCACCCAGAACATCAAGGCTGACAGCTTCACTCCGATTTATTCCAAGGAAGGATGCGTGGTCCTGACGGACTACAGCCGGAACGAGTGCGAGGTGCTTCCCTTCAAGTTCAAGGGAAAGACCATCATCCTGACGGATGCCCGCGTTCCCCGCATCACTACCTGGAACGAGGGCAGCCTGCAGCAGCCGGAAAACGCCCTGCTCCTGGGTGAGCTGAGGGAGTCCCGGTCCAATGTTCCGGGGGGCTGGCGGTACGAGGAGAACGAATCCGAGCGCAACGAGGTCCTTTCGGTCGTGGACGAAGGCACCAGGCGCAGGCTCCAGTGCGTCATAGAGGAGCACCGCTGCGTGCTGGACGCGTATGCAGGCATCTTGGGCGACGATTTTTCTACCTTTGCCCGTGCGGTGAAGAAGAGCCATGAGAATATGAGGGACCTCTACGATATTTCCTGTCCGGAAATCGACTGGATTTTGAAACGGGTCCAGGAGCTGGACCTGAACCCCGACGACCTGAGGAACCCGGTCAACTGCGGCCGGATTACGGGAAAGGGCTTTGGCCGCTGTACCTATTCCGTACTCCGCACCGAGGATGTGGAAGGCTACAAGAAGAAGCTTGCCGACTACGAGCGGATTTTCGGTTTTTCGCCCGCCTGCTACGAGGTGAAGCCCATGCGGGGAGTCCATTTGGTGTAGGACTCGTTGGAATTATTCGGCAGTTCGTTTTGATGGACTGCCGGTTAAGTTTCCGTGCCGCTGCCCTAAACATCGGGCTTCAATGTGTCGAAAATCAAAGGGAGAAACTGTTGACAGGAAGTGAGCATGGACGAAAACAAAGGCCTTGAGGAAGGCATTTCCCTCTATAATGAAAAGAAATATACGGACGCTCTTTCTTTTTTTCTCTCCCTTCCATCTGATTCCTACGTTGATTCTATTGAAGTTGCCTATTACGCGGGGCTGTGCTATGCGAAGCTGAACCGTTACGATGACGCGCTCCTGTACTTGGAGCAGGTGGTCACGACCGAGGGGACGGATACGGATGAAAAGGGGGCCAGGCGCGTGCTTCAGTGCCGCTACCTGCTTGCGGTCATCTACTGCAAGACGGGCCGCAACAAGCTGGCCGACTTTGAATTGAACAAGCTGATAGAGCTGGGCTATAAAAAGGCCTCTGCCTACGCTTCCCTTGCCTACATCGCCTGGCAGGAGGATGACGTGGACAGGTGCATAGAGTATTATCAGAAGGCGCTTGCGGAGGATGAGGAAAATCCAACCGCCCTGAACGGCCTGGGCTATGTCCTGGCCCACGAGGAGCGGGACCTGGTGAAGGCCTTGAACTACTGCAAGAGGGCCTTGGCCCTGGCTCCGTCGTCTGCCGCCTGCATGGACAGCGTCGGCTGGGTCTATTACAAGATGGGCCTGTACGAGGAGGCAAAACGCTACCTCATGCAGGCTGCCCAGACAGACAGGGACAACGAGCTCATAGCGGAGCATCTGCAGGAAACTTTGGAAATGGAAGGGGAAAAATGAAAAAGGTTTTGGTTGCTGTATCGATTATTGCGCTTGCATCTGTTTTTGCCTTTCCGCAGTCCAATCTGGTGGACACCGTGCGGGAGGAGGGCGAGGGCAAGAGCGCGCAGTCCGGCTTTGCAGAAGAAGAGTTCCGCCGGGGAGTCCAAAGCTTCTACCGGGGCAATTACAACGAGGCCATACTTGAATTTGAGAAGGCCCTTTCGTACCTGCCCGGAGAAAACCGCATTCTGGAGTGGCTGGGCAAATCCTACTATATGTCCGGCATAGAGGGGGCTGCCCTGCAGCAGTGGGAGATGGCCCGTCAGCAGGAGTGGGGCGGCCTGCTCCTTTCCAACAAGATAGAAATCGTGGGCGACAGGCGCGTCACGGACACGGAATACGGCTTTACCCAGCGCTATACGGAGGCTGGGAGCTTCCCCAACCTGAACGGCAAGGCACTCATCTACAGCCATCCCATCTCCTCCCTGCCGAATCCCGACGGCTCCGTGTGGGTCGTGGCCTACGGGTCCAACGAGCTTTTGCGCTATGATGTGAACGGGATTGTCCTGGACAGGGTCCGCGGGCTTGAAGGTTTTGACAGGCCGGTGGACATCATCAGGCTTTCGGGGGGCAACCTCCTTGTCAGCGAGAGCGCGGGAAACAGGCTTTCGGAACTGGATCCGTCCGGCAAGCTGGTGAAGCACATTGGCAAGCGGGGCCGCGGCCTTGGCGAGCTGATCGGACCCCAGTACGTGGCGGAAGACAGCCAGGGAAACATCTATACGAGCGACTACGGCAACAACAGGGTCGTCGTCTTTGACCAGGACGGAAACGGCCTGCTTTCGTTCGGGGGTAAGACCGACGAGTTTGCGGGGCTCAAGTCCCCGACGGGAATCGCCGTCTGGGAGGACCGGGTCTTCGTTGCGGACAGCGTGAAGGGCGGCGTGTACGAGTTTGACCGCGCGGGAAATTACAAGGGCGTCCTGGTGGAAGAAGGAACGCTCAAGAAGCCTGAAAGCATGAAGTGCTGGGGCAACTACCTCATCATCGCAGACTTGAACCGGGTTATGACGGTGGACGTGCATTCCGGTTCCGTCTATGAGAATGCGACGTCGGGCAACGGCAAGACCCAGATTACGAGTGCCGTTCCCGACAGGAACGGGAACCTTATTGTGACGGACTTCAAGGCAAACGAGATATACGTGATGTCCAAGATGTCCGAGCTTATCGGCGGCTTCTTTGTCCAGATACAGCGGGTCCACTCCGACTCCTTCCCCAAGGTTACGCTGGAGCTCAAGGTTGAAAACCGCAAGCGGCAGCCTATCGTGGGCCTGGGGGAGGGCAACTTCCTCATAACTGAAAGCAAGCGGCCCGTGGCCAACATGGAGCTGGTCGGCAGCGCGAACAACGACGGCGTCGCCGACATAACCCTGCTCATAGACCGTTCGTACCAGATGCGCGACTATGAGGAGCAGGTGAACACCGCCGTCCGTGAGATTGCGGCCTCCATGCAGGGCAAGGGCGAGGTGAAGATAGTGAGCGCATCGTCCGTGCCCACGACCGAATTCACCGGCTCTCCTTCCGACCTGTCCAATTTTTCGGTCAAGGCGCTCAAGGCCCCCTATGCGGCGGACTGCGCCATAGACACGGCCATGCGGCTTTCGGCCAACAGCCTGGTCAATGCACAGAAGAAGCGGGGCATCATCTATATAACCGCCGGCGATGTGAACGACCTGGCGTTCAACCGCTATTCCCTGTCCGACCTTGCGGCGTTCATGAACAACAATTCGGTCTCCTTCAACACCATCCTGATGAGGAACGGTGCCCCTGCCAGCGAGATCGAGTACATCACCGACAATACGACGGGCGAGAGCTATTACGTCTACAGGCCGGAGGGGCTTTCTTCCGTTATGGACGACATACTTTCCATTCCGTCCGGGGTATACGTGCTCAGCTACACTTCGTCGCTCAGCACCGAGTTTGGCCGACGCTACCTGCCCGTGGAGGTGGAGGCCTACCTCCTGAGCCGGTCAGGCCGGGACGAAACGGGCTACTTCGCACCGCTCCAGTAGCCGGGGCCTGTTTCAAAAAGAGTCCGTTGCGGCGAATCCGCGCGGACTCCTTGAAGCTGCCTCGTTCCATTTTCCACTGCTGAAACTGCCGAAAGCACGGTGTCCTCCAGCTTCACAGCTCCGCGTCCCTCGCGGAGTGGTGAAGCTGTATTTATTTGTATAGCATAAATTTGCAGTGAAAATATTTTTGCCAAGCACAAATTATCGCCTTAATTTTCCTACCTGGAAGTCGAAAATATAATTGCGAGCACAAGAGGTTTGCGTTCTCTCTTTTGGATGTCAGTGGGATAGAACCTGTTCGTTATTTACTCAAAGGTTTCGCGGAGTAACAAAAATGCCGATTACAAAAAAACGAGCCGCAGGCTCATCTTCTGGAAAGAGGTCGAATGCAGCGATTGCAATCCGTATAACGGAGCTGAAGCAGAAGATCTTGGACACTGACTATGTGGATAATGCCGTTGACCGCATTGCGACGGTCGTGAGCGGCAAAATCGTGGAGAGGCCGCCTATGTCTGAAAGAAGCGCAGAAAGGTTCATGTAAGGACTAGAATCGCGCCGGCAAAGTCAGTATAATGCTTTGCATGAGCACTGAAAGAAGGTCCAGGTCAGGAAGAAGGGCGGGGGGGCGCCAGTCGTACCAGTCCAAGCACGAACGTGGCGAGGCGAGGTCCAAGAGGGAGTCCGGTTCCCGTTCGTCTCGGAAGAAGGATCCCCGCTATGCGGAGCCGCTGTTCAAGAAGAGCAGCTTCCACTCTTCCTATACCCTGCCGGCAGCCCAGCTGCGCGATGAGGACGATGCCATCCGTTCCTACAAGGGTGGGGAAAAGCCTGTGTGCCCAAAGTGCGGCCTTCCCATCGCCGACATGGGCAGTGCGATTGTAAACCGGGAGGACGGCAGGCCCATGCACTTTGACTGCGCCCTTGCATCCTTGAGCGAGCGGGAAAAGCTTGCCGAAAACGAACGCCTTACCTATATCGGGCAGGGCAGGTTTGGCGTGCTGGAATTTCCCAACATGCGCGATTTGCGGCATTTCACCATCAAGAAGATAATCGACTGGGAGGACAAGGATTCCCGTCCCGAATGGCGGGATGAGCTTGCCTCCCTGTTCAGTCGTGTCCGCTAGCATGGATGCTGTCCATTGCCGGACGGGGCGGGCCTGTGGACTGCCTTGCAATGGATCGTGAAATTCAGTATATTTTTGTATGCTGTCGCCGGGCTGGTGGAATTGGTAGACACAAGGGACTTAAAATCCCTCGGCGGGCAACCGCTGTGCCGGTTCAAGTCCGGTGCCCGGCAGCACTCGTCTCCAAAAGCATCTGCTTTTGGAGCTTTTCAGAAGACAATGTATTCCGATACCCATTTTCACTTTCACTATCTTATTGAACAATTCGGTTCCCAATGGGGGGCTTCCCTGCTGGGGAATCTGGCGGCGAGGGACTGTTTCTTTGCCCTGGACATCGGCACCAAGCATGACGACCTCCTGTCCCGGCAGGCCGCCGCACGGGAATGCTTGGACCGTATTCCTTCGGAGGAAGTCCGGTCCAAGGCCGAGTCCATGCTCTTCTTTTCTGCCGGAATATGGCCCGACGAGGAGTCCATACGCCTGCGCATCGAGCGGGTCGCCTGCCTGGGGAAGCAGATTGAACGCGCGCGTGCGGACGGGGGGGCTTTCCCCGGCCGCCTGGTTGCGCTGGGGGAGTGCGGTCTGGACCACCACTGGAACCCCTCCGGCGTGGATGGACGCAGCGAGGAAGGTTGGAACGAGGCCCTCTTCAAGGGGGAATCCGAGATGTTCATGATGCAGCTGGAACTTGCAAAGGGCATGCTGCTTCCTGTCATCGTCCATTCCCGCGAAGCGTTCGGGGGAACGCTGTCCTGTATTGATGAGGTCGGCTGGCACAGGGGCATAATCCACTGCTACTCATACGGGGTGGACGAAGCCCGCTCCTTCCTGGACAGGGGCTGGTATATTGCCTTGGGAGGGGCCGTCACCTATACGAAGAAGAGGCTGATGGAGCAGATGGAGCAGCTTATCCGCTTTATTCCCGACGACCGCCTGCTGTTGGAAACCGATGCGCCGTACCTGGCCCCCGTCCCCTGCCGCGGGCAGACGAATACTCCCCTGCTTATAAGCCATACCTACGAGTTCATTGCGAAGGTCCGGGGAATTGCCGTTGCGGACCTGTGCCGCACCGTGGATTCCAACTGCCGGGAGCTGTTTGGCATAGGGCAATGATGCTATGATTTTTGCAGCACGAACAGGTATTCGCGGACGCGGAGGCTGCGGGCGGCCAAATTCCTGCTTCCGCGGAATGTGGGGTAGGGGATTTCCACCGTCTTGAGCTTTCCAAATCGCGACAGCATGTCCGTCATCTGTTCAAGGCTGATGAATCCCTCCGAGTTGTAGGATACTATCAGGTATTTTGCATCCAGCAGGCCGACAAGGGCCTCCAGGGACGGGAGCGCATCCTTGGAGCGGTTGAATGCGGACCGGTTCCATCCCTGCGGTATGCCCGAAACTTCGCTGACGGGGCTGTCCAGTTTGTTCCGCACTATGAGGTTCAGCATGAAGTAGTTGGAGCCGTATGGGTGCTGGTTGTAGGGTGGGTCCAGGTATGCGAGGTCCAAATCCTTCAGCCTGGGGGCCAGGGAAAGGGAATCTTCCCTATGGATGTGGACCGTGGAACTGAAGGCGCTTAAGACCGGCTTTTTCATCTGCACCTTGCCCAGTATGCGGGGAAGGGCGTTCTTGCCGCTTCCTCCGAAGCACCCTATCCCCGTCTCCTTGTCCTTGTAGAACCCCTTGAAGACTCCGCTGGTGTTGACGTGCACAGAAGCCTCCGTAAGCAGGGGGGCCAGGAAGAACTTCTTCAGTTCTCCATCCGCATGGCGGTCGATGAGATCCCGCCAGCTGTCGATGAGCAGGGCATTTTCGTGCGTGTAGAAGACCCGCTCGCCCCGTTTGATGTTCCTGTCGTCGCCAGGGGCGTAGTGTGCGGTGAGTATGCCGGGAACTAGGCCGTTCCCCAGCTCCTGTTCCATTGCGGACAGGCATGCCTGCCAGCGTTCTTCTGGGAAATCCGCCCTGTTGGCCAGGTAGCATGAGTTCAGCACCTGGGAGTATTCTTCCAGGTCGTTTACGGTGAGCTGGTCGCTGTGTCCCTTCAGCATCCTGGCGACTATCCCCGAGCCTGAGAAGATGTCCGCGCATACAAGCTTTTCTTTTCCCAACTCCTTGTGCACGGTGAGGACTTCGGCTTCTATGTTGGCGAGCAACTGCCTCTTGTTCCCTATGTAGGTGATTATCTGGCTGGAAAGGTATTCAGGGGTTTCTTCCATAAAAAAGGCGACCTCAATGGCCCTGTCTTTCTATTGTGCCATGTTGGCAGGGGTTCCGTCAAGGTGTCTGTACATTTTCCCAGCTTTATACTAGAATACAGCGAGGAGTGTTGTATGGCTGGCAAACTGCTTGAGCTTCAGAATATAGATGTGAACGTGGCGGGAAAGGAAATTCTCCACGATGTTTCCCTTGAGATAGGTGCGGGCGAAACCCATGTCCTGATGGGTCCCAACGGGGCGGGCAAGTCCACCTTGGGATATACGTTGATGGGGAATCCTGATTATGAATTGACGGCGGGCCGTATACTTTTTGACGGCGAGGACATAGGCGGGGAAAGCGCGGACATGCGCGCCAAGCGGGGGATATTCCTAAGTTTCCAAGATCCCCTTGAGGTTCCCGGTGTTTCGCTGGAATCTTTCATCCGCTCAAGCATCCAGCAGGTTTCTGGCGAGAAGGTGAAGCTCATGGCCTTCCAAAAGGCCCTGGACCAGGCGATGGATGTGCTGGCGATGGACCACGCCTATGCCCAGAGGGATTTGAACGTCGGCTTTTCCGGTGGCGAAAAGAAGAAGTCGGAAATATTGCAGCTGCTCATGCTCAAACCAAAGCTTGCAATCCTGGACGAGACGGATTCCGGCCTGGATGTTGATGCCGTCCGTACGGTCAGCAAGGGGGTTGAGGAATTCCAGAAGAAGGTCGGAGGTTCCTTGCTGATAATCACCCATTCGACCAAGATCCTTGAAAGCCTGCATGTTGACTTTACCCATGTCATGGTGAAGGGGCATATAGTCCACACGGGGGACGGTTCGTTGGTTGCGCAGATAAACGAGAAGGGCTTCGAGGATTTCATCCCGCAGGAGGTGAAGGATGCCGAGCGGCGTGAAAAGCTGGCGCAGGCCGCAAAGGCCGCGATGGATGCGGTGAAGGCGGCCTCGTCGTCAGGAAGCCTGTAGTCGTTCCTGTTTGAGGGACCTGTCGGCCCCGGACTTTGCCCTGCACGGGCAAGGTTCGGGGCTTTGTTTTTACAGCGGCTGTTGCCTTCCTGCAAGGTTTTTGCAGGTTTTTGGGATGTTTTTCGGCTGTGTGGCCAAAAAATCAATTGGTATGACTTCTGCATTGCTTCTTATAAATACAAAGCTGATTGCTATATAAGGAGCTGATCAAGATGCAGACATTGGAAAAAGTTGCCATGAATTTCAAGAATGGCACGATCGACAGTAGGACCGCGGCGTATGAGATAGTTCAACTGGTCCGCGACAACAAGGTGTACTTTAAGATGGACCTGTGGAACATCGACGAGTTTGACGACTTCATGTTCAAGGTGATTCCAAAGATAAAGCGGCTTGTTGAAAAGTATGATTTTGAGCGAAACGTCTGCTTTTCCACTTTTTTCTACAAGTCCTTCCGTGCGCTGGCCCGCTTATATGTGAAGCAGAAGTTTGACGACAGGGCTACGGAGGAGAGTCTGGAGTGCCTGGGGGATGTGCTGATCGAGGAGCAGGGCTACCGCTATGCGCAGAACGAGGGGGAGCTGTGCGTGGAGTGCGCATGTGACGAGGAAAGCCTGCGCCTCCAGGTGGAACGGCCGGTTGATGAGGATTCGTCATACCTCATGCAGACGATTAGCCGGAAGTACTTCCACAGCATCCGCAATGACAAGCTGGAATACTTTCGGAGGACTGCCTGTCTTGTCCTGTTCTTGAAATCCTGTGCCGTCATAGACGACTCTACGATCCGCAACACGTCCATAGTGACGGGAATCGGCGAAGAGAAGCTGGTGGAAATGGCGGAGAAGCTGCGGGCCCGTGTTGAAAAAAAGCTGGAGCGGCGGAAGGCGGCGGGAAGGGTCAGGGATGATGCCTTCTTCTTGATGCGGAAGTACCGGATCCATGCGAGCAATCTGGACGAGGGGGGACATATGCAGGGGAGGATGAACTTGTGTTCCGCCGTGCAGGGCAGGCGCTGGCGGAGGAACATTCGGCGCCTGGAAAGGGGCTACAACATTTCGCCGTCAAACAGGGACATCGGTGCCGTCCTGAATGTGTCGGAACGCAAGGTTGCCAACATCATCAAGATGGCCCACCGGAAGCTTGACGAGATACGCATACGGGAAGCCTAGGAATCCGCGCCTTTGGGTTCTCTTCCCAGAATTTGCCTGACGGTTCCCAGCATGGACTTGAAGTTGTCCGTTTTGTAAAAGACAAGGACGAGGATCGCGTTGGGTACCAGCAGGCATACCGCCAGTCGGACTGCCAGTATGGCTATGCCGCTTCCGGGCAGCTTGCTGCACAGGGCATGGCTTGCGGCTGCAAGTCCGGCGGCCAGCAGCGTAAAGAGAGTATATTTTATGACGTAGCGGGCCGGGGATCTGTGGAAATAATGTCTGAACAGGACGAGAAGGTCTGACGGCAGCGTTATGACCGCGATGGAAAAAGCCGTCGCAAGCAGAACTCCCTGCACCCCCCAGAGCCGTATGCAGATGAGGTCGAGCACGATGTTCACGAGCATCTCCACGAGCGGAGTCCAGCGGTTCTCCCAGTAGATGCCGGTTATGTCCTTCATCATCTCCAGCATGCTTCCTATCGTCACCACGAAGAAGAGCAGCGCGCTCGCCGCCGCCGCCGTGAACGGCAGCAGCATGTCATCCCCAACCCACAGGCTGACGAAAGGCTGGTAGAGGCAGACAAGGCATGAGGCGCAAAATGTCGCAATCCAGAAAAACAGGAAAGTCAAGAGGTCAAACAGCCCGTACTTCCGCTCATCGTTTTCCACCGCAAAGTAATTCCCGATGCTTCCCTTTATCGATGAGATGATGATGCCCGTCGCCGCCTGGGGGATGACGAGGATGACGCTGTAGACGTTGTACCGAGCGGAGACGACGAGTCCCAGGAAGGATGAGATGAAGATGACGTCTATGTAGGAGCGGCTTGCGTTGCGCAGGCGGGACAGGGCCACGCCCGACACCCGCTTGATGAAGGGCGCGTAGAAGCCCTTGGGCAGTTTTCCTTCCGCCTTGTAGCCGGGGAACTTCCTGTCGGTGACGATCCGGTAGATGATGCTGCCAAGTATTGTGAATGCCGGGAAGCACACCGCGAAAAGCAGGTAGTTCCGCAAAAGCGAGAGCATTGCTATCTGCGCGGCATACATGAGGATGAAGCTCGCGAGCAGGACCTTCTGGTGTATCGAAAACTGCTGGGAAACGACGACGAGCGGCCTGCGCGGGGGGTAGAGCAGGTAGGAGAACACCGTGTCCAAGAGGTAGAGCATAAAGATGAGGTGGATGTTGACATCAGCGGGCGGCTCTCCTTCAATCAGCCCCCGCAGGAAGGGCAGGACTGCAAGCCCCAGGACCAGTATTACCAAGGCTATGAGCTTGTATATTTTCTGATAGAGGGCGAGCAGGGCGTTGACCTGCTCCGTGTCTTCCTCAGCGAACGGCTTGTAGAGGTTGTATGAGATGGCCGTGTCCATTCCCAGTTCCGCGAGGTTCAGCGTACCCAGCACGGACTGGCACAAACTGCTCAGTCCCAGATATTCCTTGCCGATTTTTTTTATGAGCAGGGTGCGGATGACGAAGCCCATGATCATTGTGACACTCATGTACAATGCGGCCCAAAAGGCGTTTCGTATGCTGTGGGACTGTCTTTCTGTCATGGGGCTATCCTACCACGGCTTAGGCGAGTGTGTAAACATATTTCCGGCCTTCCCTGCGCCGTTCCACAAGGCCCGCCTGCACATAGACCCAGAGCATGAGCGAGGCTTCGTCCGCGGTCAGCCTGGCTCCCTGCGCTTTCAGGGCCTTGTAGAAGTCTCCCCGGTAGAACTCAGCTTCTAGCCCCGCAGGCAGCAGGGCTTTCCATGTCCGCTTGCCGTGGTATCTTGTTATCTCCCCGATTTCCTTGACCCGTTTGCCGGTCTTGAGCCAATTCTGCCTGTAGCGCCTGCGCCCGTTCCGGGACTGGACTTTCTCTTCGGTCTCCTCCCGCTCCTCGATGACGGTCACGTCCACCGTGTCCAGAAAGAAGCGGGGCGAGAGCAGGAAGGGGGCGAGGGCAGTCAGCTCCCGGAAGGATGAGTATATGCTTTTGTGGACGGGGCTCCGCGTCGTCTTGATGCTGCCGTCGAGGAGCTTCGTTTCTATGGTTTTCTTCTTTATTATGGGATAGACGACGGTGATTTTCTTTTTCTTGCCGGTAAACCAGGCTACTTTCTCTTTCAGGTGGCCCAGGCTCTGGGTCTGTATCTCTATGACATTCCCTTCCGCCGTCTTTATGTCCACGATGTAGGGACCGTATTCCGCCTCCAGCTGGCAACCCTCGTTGTTCTCCTTGTAGATGCTCTTGAGGACCCGGTGCAGCTCGCTTTCGTTGAGGGTATTGATTCCCATCTGGATATGGCAAAAGAAACGGAACGGCCCCTCCCTACCCGGGAAAGGCCGCCCGTTCAGAATCCTGTTACTGTATCAGGAGGCCCGCAAATGCCTTGAGCGCGGGCTCCATCTTGTCGGCGAGTACGGCCTTGGCCAGGACCTTGCCCAGCTGGACTCCCTCCTGGTCGAATGAGTTGACGTTCCACAGGAAGCCCTGGAACATCACCTTGTTCTCGTAGTGGGCAAGCAGGGCACCCAGGCTCTCCGGCGTGAGTTCATCCCCGTAGATGAGGCTTGAGGGACGGCCGCCCGCGAAGAACTTGTTGGGGTTCTCATCGTTCTTGCCGCAGGAGAATGCGACGATCTGGGCAACGACGTTGGCACAGAGCTTCTTCTGGCTCGTCGAATCCTGTATGACCACGTCCTTTCCGGTCTGCCCCTTCTTAAAGGCGATGAACTGGAGGGGGATGATGTCCGTGCCCTGATGGAGCAGCTGGTAGAAGGAGTGCTGTCCGTTGGTTCCCGGCTCGCCGAAGATGACGGGGCCGGTCAGGTAGTCAATCTTCTGGCCGAAGCGGTTGACGCTCTTGCCGTTGGACTCCATGTCCAGCTGCTGCAGGTGGGCGGGGAAGCGGGAGAGGGCCTGTGAATAGGGCAGGACCGCCGTTGAGGGGTAGCCCTGCACGTTGCGCTCGTAGAGGCCGATCAACGCGTCCATCATCGCGGCGTTCTTGGTCACGTCCTTCTCTGTCGCAAGCTTGTCCTCCTCGGCAGCTCCCTTCAGGAACTTGTCGAAGACCTCCGGGCCGAATGCGAGGCTCAGGATTGCACCGCCGACCGCCGAGGTGGAAGAGTAGCGGCCGCCGATGTAGTCGTCCATGAAGAATGCGGCAAGGTAGTCAGGGCTCTTTGCCAGCGGGGAAGTCTCGCTCGTGACGGCAATCATGTGCTTGGAGGGGTCAAGCCCCGCCTTCTTCAGGAAGTCAATGACGAATGACTGGTTGGTCAGGGTCTCAAGCGTCGTGCCGCTCTTGGAGACCAGTATGAAGATGGTTTTCGCTATATCTATGGAAGAAAGCACGGAGGCCGCGTCGTCGGGATCGACGTTGGAGATGAAGTGCGCGTCCATCTTGAAGCAGCCCTTGGCCTTGGCCCAGTTCTCAAGCGCGAGGTACATGGCGCGGGGACCCAGGTCTGAACCACCGATTCCAATCTGGCAGACGGACGTGTACTTCTCGCCCTTCTCGTTGACCAGCTTGCCGGAATGCACGTCCTTGGCAAAGGCGGCTATCTTCTTCTGCTGCTCAACGTAGAAGCTCCGCTTGTTCGTGCCGTCCGCGACGACATCCTTGCCCAGCTGGCCGCGGGTCAGCTGGTGGAGCACCATGCGCTTCTCGCCCAGGTTTATGACCTCACCGTTGTAGAGGGCCTCGTACTTGTCCGTCAGGGCGGCCTCGTCCGCGAGCTTCTGGAAAACATCGGTAATCTGGCTGTCAACCTGCTTGGCGGCGTAGTTGTATGTCAGGCCTCCGCCCATCTTGATTGAGTACTTGCCTATCCGTTCCACTGCACCGGGGGCGGACAGCTCACCTGCGACCGAGACCCTGCCTTTGAGGGACTGGAGCTTTTTGAAGCTTTCCAGCGTGTCCAAGTTGTTCCAAGCGATAGATGTAGACATATAAAAACCTCTGCTTTTGCGAAATTTGTTATCCCTACTATACCAAAATTGCACGACTTGTGCTATAATATGAGCCATCCCGCAAGGGAGTTTTTCAATTTTTACCTTAAGAATAGGGGGAAATATGGGTATTATCATTGCGATTCTGATTGGTGCTTTAGTTGGTTGGCTTGCCGGAAACTTCATGGGGAGTACCCACGGTTTCTGGTTCTCAGCTTTGCAAGGAATCATCGGAGGTGCGCTCGGAAGCTGGTTGGCAACAAAATTGAAAATTAAGGTTGGGTCTAGTCTTTTAAGCCAAATTATCGTGGGTGTCATTGGTACTTGTATACTAATAGCACTCTGTCGTCTTATACTGGGTTAAATGTGCTGTTGTGAGATGTGTTTTTCAACTCCTGCAATAAACCACCATTGTAGGAGTTGTTTTGTATGTAATTTATGGAGTTATAGCTTCTTATCAAGTTTTTCGTTTATTTCAAATAGAACCAACACGGGAGGAACAATCAATAGCTCCAATATGAATGAACCTGCACCCCCCAGTATAGCAGAAAGAAGTCCTAATCCGAAACCACTGGAGCGAGAGCCTCCAATAAATCCTCCTACTATACCTACGATAATGAAAATCCAGCAAAAGGCATTTGATACCTTTCTATACCAGCCGACCAATTTTTCTGTTAACATATAACTACTCCTGATATTTATTCCATTACAAAAAACAATGGAAAACCATTAATTAGTATAATGTCTTTTCGTGTTGTTTGTCAATGTTATTCCGTGCATATTATGAAAAATGATTGAAAAGGAATATAAAGATCAGCTGGATTTCGTTCTTTCTCGTCTTAAGGAAGAACGGCAAAAGGCTAATATGTCTCAGATAGATCTTTCCTTTGCCGCGGGCTTGTCTCAAAATCAAGTGAACTGCATTGAGTCTGGGCGAAATATTCCTAATCTATATACTCTCTTGAGACTCTGTGCAGCCCTAAAAATCAGACCTGAAACGCTTTTTACACCGACAGACAGTCAGCGAGAGCAAGCCCGTGACGAAATTATAACACTTGTGAAAAAGTATTTTTAGCACCTACTTCTGGTATTCGTCCATCAGCTTTTTCAGGTACTCATTGTCGTTCGTTGCCCGCCGCACGTCATCATCCCGCCCGGCAGCATAAAGCTTGGAGAACAGGGCAAGCAGGGTGTCTTGCCCTAACGTAATGCCATCTTTCTTGCTTTTTTCCTGCATTTCCGTGAAAACATCGTACATCCTCATACCTCCTGTTCTATTCTTCTTGGCCAAAATGATTGGCTCGACATCCTTGAACACGTCATTGCCCGAAAGAACCCTAAACAGTTCCAAAATCTCCTGTACATGTGACAGTTGCCGATCAGACCCCTCATACCGCATGTGAAGGCGGCAAGCCCTCAGATACTCCACGACCTCGCGGAAGTCGCTGCGGAAAGTCTCGATCTGCTCGTCCGAAAGCCATGCCAGCTCGAACACGTTCAGCATGTAGTCGCTCACGAATGGCTTTAGGTTTTCATCTATAGCCAGCCGTGAATGCAGCGTTTTTGCCGTGTTCCAGCGGTGCTCCGTGCCGAAATACAGCACAAGTGTCACAACCGGGTAACGGACAATCTCCTCTCCTGGCTTCTTGTCCTGTGGCTTCTGGACAAGTTGGGCACGGTAGGCCGCCCCATCGTAGCTGATGACTCTCAGGGGCATATCCGCATCCTGTACGCTCTGGTTCTCGATGCCACAGAATCCTATCCTGATGCAATCATTGTTCCAATATTTCGCAACATCGCGCTCTTGCGACCGCACGTCGCCGTCCATTTTGTACATGGAGAACGGCTGTGCATCGGTAAGGGCGTTCTCGTCGATAATTTGCCGTCCGTTGAACAACAGGGCGTTCACTATGTCGGCGAATACGTCGTTATACGCTTCCAGTATCTTTTCCGCAGTATCTTTAGAACTCATCTTCTTCAATACTAGTCTTTTTTTTGCAAAACGACAAGGCATTGTCCGTGCTGTCATGGGCAAGAAATTCTAGTTTTTCGGGGCGGAATCCCTGTTTTTGCCGGGCTTCCGTCCTTTTTTATGCCTGCCGTTTTTACAGTTTGACAAGATTCTGCGTTTGTTTTATGCTGTATTTATGTTTGTATCTGTTGTTTTAGACCCGGGCAGCCCCGATACCGCCCGCGCGATGGTGAGCCTTCTCACTCAGATGGGCTTCAAGAAGGCCCAGCGCTCATGCTACGAGAGCATGAAGGTCAGTGTGGATGATTTGTCCAAGCTCAAAAGAGAGATAGACAGGGTGACTGACTACTACGACAGCGTGCGTTTCTACCAGTTCCCGGTCGGTGGCATGTTTGTTATAACCGAGCTTAAGGAAAAAAGGTGGCGCAAGTGCCAGTTCCAGGGCAATCCCGCTCCCGCCAAGACTGCGGCGAAAGCTGCCGCCAAAAAGCCTGTTGCAAAGAAGCCGGCGGCCCGCTAGTTCCCGTGCTGTTTTGACTCCGTTTCGGGGCGGCGTGCCGGTGCTCTGTCCAGAAAATTACCAATGATTTTCTGGAAAATTACCAATGAATTTTCAAAAAATCACCACTGATTTTTTGACGTTTTTAGGAAGGAAAAAAGATGCTTGAAGATTATAAGGAAGGAATTGACGGCCTGAAAGAGAATATCCTTGAAGTATGGGGGCGTCTTTGACCCGGACGGGATAAAGGCGAGGATTGCCGAGAAAGAGGCTTTGACCCAGGCCGAGGGGTTTTGGGATGACAATGACAAGGCCACCCGCGTGATGAATGAGATAAAGGCCCTGAAGTCGCGGGTGGAACCGTGGGAGACCCTGAAAGGCCAGGTGGAGGACCTTGAGACCCTGTATGAGCTTGGCATAGAGGAAGGGGACCAGGGGCTTGAGAAAGAGGTCAAGGAGCAGTACGAGTCCATCAGCAAGGAGTACGAGCACCAGAGCATCCTGAACCTGCTTTCCGATGAGGTGGACCGGAACGACTGCTTCCTGTCCGTCCATGCGGGGGCGGGCGGTACGGAAGCCTGTGACTGGACTTTCATGCTTTCCCGCATGTACCAGCGCTGGGCGGAACGCCACGGCTACAAGACCGAGATCCTGTCGCAGGAGGAGGCCGAAGGCGGCCTTAAGTCCATAAACATGAAGGTCTCCGGCGAGTACGTCTACGGCTATACCAAGGGCGAGGCGGGGGTGCACCGCCTTATCCGCATCAGCCCCTTTGACTCCAACGCGAGGCGGCACACCTCCTTTGCCTCCGTGTATGTGTTCCCGGTGCTGGACGACAGCATCGAGGTCAAGATAGACCCCAAGGACCTCCGGGTGGACACCTTCCGCGCGGGTGGCAAGGGCGGCCAGCACGTCAACAAGACGGAATCCGCCGTCCGCTTCACGCACATACCGACGGGAATCGTCGTCCAGTGCGAGAGCGAGCGGAGCCAGCTGATGAACCGCGCCACCGCGATGAGCATCCTGCGCTCGCGCCTGTACGAATACTACAAGGAGCAGAAGGAGAAGGAGAATTCCAAGTTCGCCGGTGAAAAGAAGGACATCTCCTTCGGCAGCCAGATCCGCAGCTACGTCTTCCAGCCCTACACGATGGTCAAAGACCACCGGACCAAGTATTCCGTCGGCAACATAGACGGGGTCATGGACGGCGACATAGACGGCTTCCTGGACTCCTTCCTCGCCGCCAAGTGGAAGGGGACTCCCGTGGAGTCGTCTGACGACGGGGACGATATGTAATGAGACGGCTCGTCCTGATTCCGCTTGTCCTTTTCCTTTTCTCTGCGTCAGCCTTTTGCGAGGAGGAAAAGGGCCGTTATCAGGAGGGGTCCGGCTGGCTCCTGAGCGCGCTTCCATTCGAGCTTTCCGGTAGAAAATCCAAGGCCGTGGAGCAGGCCGCCCAGGACATTCCCAGCCTTATACTTGAAAAGATTGCGGGGGACGCTTCCCATGTCCTTTCGTTTTCCGAGCAGCTGGACAGGCAGCTTTTTCAGCTGCATACGGACCGCCTGTCCTTGTGCCTGCAGCTGTCCCGCGAGCTGAAAGTTCGTGACGGTCTGGTTTTGGGCGAACCCAACGCGCGGAAGCTGAAAAAAAAGATTTCTGAAGCCGAAAAGAAGATAGCCGGGCTGGAGGAGTCCATCCGGAAGAACCTTGCGGAAGTGCAGGATCTCAAAGGACGCTATGACAGGGAGGGGGAGGAACCTTCCGTCGTCGAGGATATTTCCATCTTGGACAGCGACGGCTTTTCGCTCCTGAAATTGCCCGATGATGCTGATGTTGCCCAGGAGGCCGTGTCCAAGGGCTTGAGCGGCCTCATAAGCGGCAGCATAGAGACTTTCGGTAATTTCATCTCGGTTACGGCGGAGCTTCACTGCTATCCGGGAGGCCGGAGCGCGGGCAGCGTCACCGAGGTAGGCGAGCTGAATGAGATTTCCGAGCTTGCGGACAATCTCGTGGTAGCCCTCCTTCCGAAAATAGCCAACAACATCCCTGTTGAAATCTATTTCAGCATTACTCCTGAGGAAGCCCTTGCAGACTGCCAGATCTTTATAGACGGTATTCTGTTGAAGGAGGGGGCTGACGTTGCTACGGTCTCGTACGGGGAGCACAAGGTTGAAATCTGTTCCGACGGCTACTTTACGAAGTCAGTCTCCTATTCCTTCACGGAGTCGTCACAGTATTCCATGGTGGTTCCCATGGAAAAGGTGGGCAATGGGACTTTTGACCTTACTTTCTACAACGTGGGGGAGGGGGCTGCCTTTTCCAACGCCGCCATGCTGGGGTTCCTTCCCTCTGGACAAAGGAATCTCCCTGTTACGATAAATGGCAAGCCTGTTTTGGGGCGCTTCATACCTGCCGCGGACTTCTCCCTTGCCAACGCAGAGGCTGTTTCCGCAGACTCTGGAGGAAAATCCGGCAGTCATGGAGACTATTACTTTTATGCGGCTCCAAAAGTTCAACAGGATGGGGGCAGCCTTGCCGTAAAACTGAAGGAGCGTCCAAGCGAAGAGCTTATAAACAGGCGGCGCATCTGGAGCTATCGGGGCTATTCGGCCTTCATGTTGGCCCTGCCGGCGGCATTGCTGGCCTATGGAAACTACAAGGAGGTGAAGGATGGCCTTGGTAAGGGCGGGGAAATTCAGGGAACTGCGGACAATGCGCTTGACTTCGCCAATTCTGCCACTGTGCTTGCCGCTCTCTCGGGGGGCTTTTTCCTCTGGCAGCTGTTCCGCTATATACATGCTGTTTCGGGCGTGTTGCCGCAGGAGGCCTACACACTGGATGACGGGCCGGTAAAACTTGAAGATTTTACGGAGTAGGAGATATGGCAAAATTGTCTTTTAGGGAGCGGCTGAGGAAGCTGTTCGGCGGTAAAAACGAGGACGTGGACCTGTATGACGAGCTTACCGACATTTTGATCGAGGCCGACGTGGGTGCGAAGAACGCCGTGGAGATTGTGGATGGCCTGCAGAAGAAATGCCGCGAGGAAGGGCTTTCTGGCGAGAATGCCGTAGTAGCCCAGCTCAGGCAGATCTTCCTTGAAAGCGTTCGGGGCGTTGATTTGATGCCGGAGGAAGGCAAGGTGAACGTCTATATGCTGCTGGGAGTGAACGGCGTGGGCAAGACTACTTCTGCGGCGAAACTTGCGAAGCTGTATGGCGACCGTGGGGTCAAGGTCGTGCTGTCCGCATCGGACACCTTCCGGGCGGCTGCCGTGGATCAGATTGCAATGCACGGGGAACGGTTGGGAATTCGTGTGGTGAAGCACCAGATGGGGAGCGATCCGGGGGCCGTCGTCTTTGATGCCGCCGATGCCTGTCGGGCGCAGGGCGGGGGCCTGGTCCTTGCCGATACTGCCGGTCGTCTGCAGAACAAGGCCAACCTCGTAAACGAGCTGAAGAAGATAGACAAGATAGCCAGGGCCAAGGCCGATGAAGGCTGTTACAAGAAGATCCTCGTCATCGACGCGACCACGGGACAGAATGCGGTCCGGCAGGCGGAGGTGTTCAACGAGGCAGTGGGACTGGATGCCATTGTTCTGGCCAAGTACGATTCCACTGCGAAGGGGGGCTGCCTGCTTACGATAGGGCGGGAACTGGGCATACCGGTTGCCTACCTGTGTACGGGTGAGAAATACCCGGATATAGAGCTGTTCGACGCCGAAAAATACGTCCGATCCATGTTGGACTCATAGGGCCGCCTGTGACTATTGAGGCCGCCATCCTGTCCTTTTACCTCCTCTTTCCTTCCGTGACTGAGCGTCAAGCTGAGCTTGAAGCTTCATGCCACAGGCGGCTGACTCCCAGAAATAGGGAGCTGATTGTTTCCAGCCTGGAATACTTTCTGGAGCATCCGGAGGATGCCCACCATGATGCGGCCCTGGTTGCTGGAGAATCCGCCACCATAGACACTTCTTCAATTCCCAAGCTTATGGAAAGCCTGGGGCTTTCTCCCGGGGATTCCCTCTTCTATTCTGGCGACGGTACGCTCCGTTCGCTTGAGTCGGGCGTGGAGAAGGCCAGTTGGGGGGTGGATGATGATTTTTCTTCCAGCAGTTATGCCAATGACAGGCAGTTTGTCCAGTCCGTCCGCGACAGAAGCGGCAGGATTGTTGAAAAGACGGTGTGGAAGAACGCCCAGGAGTACAAGAATATAAAGATGCTGCGCAAGATGAGCTACAGCTATACGGGGGATTCCCAGACTCCGTCATTCCTAGAGGATGAGGATTATGCGGCCCAGACGGTCAGGCAGCTGCGCTATGATTCGGCCGGCAGGGTCTCCCGGGAGCAGCTGTTTGTCATCTGGGGCGGTTCCAGGCATCCGGGAGGGAGCAAGAGCTACAGCTATGATTCCCAAGGGCGGCTTGCTTCGGAATCCAGTTCTGCAGGTTCGGGAGGCATTCCTGCCACACGAACCCGATATGTCTATACGTCGGTTTCCTCCAAGCCCGATACTTTCTACTATGAGGACGGAATGCTGAGGACCAAAACCGAGTACTCGGCAGAGAACGACTGGGTCCAGACTACCTATTTCAGCTCCCACTACAGCATAAGCGCGAGCTACAGGAATGCGGTGAAGGTGAGCGAGTCCGTCTATGTTGACGGCAAGTTGCAGAGGACGAGGACCTATGAATAAGATGTTCTCGTCATTCCGTTGGGTCTATTGGGTTTCTCGCAGGTTCAACAGGGTTGACTTCCGGGGAAGGACTGCGGCGACGTCCCGCCTTGCATCCCTGGGCATAGCCTTTGGTGTCATGGCCCTCATAGCCGTGACGAGCGTGATGAACGGCTTCCAGATGGAGTACATCGATGCGATTCTGGAAGTCAGTTCCTACCATATACAGGTACGGGGACTTGAAGGAAATGCCGAGGAGGAGCGCTTTGCAGCATTCTGCAGGGGCAACCCGCTGGTGAAGTGCGAGCTGCCGTTTTATGAGTCCCGCGGCCTGCTTGTGGAAGGCGACTGGGGGGGGGAGGAGGTAGCCGTAATCCGCGCGCTGCCTGCCGATGTCCTGGAACGGGATGGGGGCTTCCGCAAGCAGATGGAGCTGGTTTCCGGTGTTTTTGACATAGAGTCCGGCAACACGATCGTGCTTGGATCCTCGTTGGCGCGCAGTCTGGGGGCTGGCGTTGGCAGCCTGGTAAACATAATGGCGGCGAGCGGATCTTCGGACACGGCCCTCTTTTCTAATGACAGGACCTTTATCGTGACGGGGATTTTCAGGACCAATTATGCCGACATAAACGGCACCTACTGTTTTATCAGCCTGGATGCTTCCGAACGCCTGCTGGGGATGCGTCCCGATTCCCGTGTCCATGCCGTGAAGCTCTACGACAGCGGCAGGGACGGTCGGGTCGCCGCTCAACTGCAGGATGCCTTTCCCGGCTGCCGGGTTGGGGGCTGGAGGGACTACAACAGGGCTTTCTTCGGTGCGCTCAGGGTGGAAAAGGATGCCATCATGCTGATGGTCATCCTTATATTCCTTGTGGTTGCCGTGAATATATATAATTCCATGTGCCGTATGATATACGAGCGGAGGCAGGATATAGCGGTGCTGTCGGCTTTGGGGGGAAGAAAGCATCTTGTGGAGGCGGTCTTTTCTACCAAGGGGCTTATGACGGGACTGGTGGGGGCCCTGCCGGGACTCCTGCTGGGAATTGCACTGTCCAAGAATATGGATAGGGTGTTTCTTGCGCTGGCGAAGGTGCAGTTCTCTGTGCAGTACGCCTTTACAGCCGTATTCAACCACGACGAGCTTCCGTATGTGCGGGAAAACCTGATGTTTTCCGTATTTGCTTCTGTTCCTGCGAGGATGCAGGCTGGAGAGATAGTGGCCATCTTTCTGTTCGGCATCCTCTCCTCCTTTGTTTCCTCCCTGCTTGCGGGGCGGAAGGTAACCCGTTTTAATGTTTCGGAGCTGCTTCGCGATGAGTGAAACCATAGTCAAGATAGAGGGGTTGGAGAAGACCTTCGTCACCGGGGGCGAAACGCTTTCCATATTGAAGGGCCTGGACCTGTCCGTGGACAGGGGGGATCGGTGTGTCATAGTCGGCAAGAGCGGCTCGGGGAAGTCGACCCTGTTGAATATCATAGGGGGACTCCAGGATGCGACGGCTGGTTCCGTGTTTGTGGGGGGCAGCGATGTGTCGCGAATGAATGAGACCCGGCGGACTGCCTACCGGCAGAAATTCCTGGGGTTGGTATTCCAATTCCACTACCTGCTCAAGGACTTTACAGCGCTGGAGAACGTTTTCCTTCCTGCCTACATGGCTGGGGTTCCCAAGAAGGAGGCCATGGACCGGGCCTGCTCGCTCCTGGACGACGTGGGGCTTTCCGACCGGCTTGGCCATTTTCCATCCCAGCTTTCTGGAGGGGAGAGACAGCGGGTAGCCGTGGCCCGCAGCTTGATAAATGACCCGGAGCTTATACTGGCCGACGAGCCGACGGGAAACTTGGACCCGGCAAACGCAGCCTTGATAGGGGATCTGCTTTTTTCCATGGCGGACTCGCACTGCAAGACTCTTATCCTTGTGACGCATGACATGAATATAGCGGCCAAGGGGAACAGGCGGTACGCGATAGAGGATGGGCGTGCCCAGGAGCTTGCCGGATGACGGTCCGTTCCTGCTTCCTGTATGCCGTCCGCATCGTCTTTTCCAAGAACAGGACCAACGGGCGCAAGAGCCTGTTTGCCTCTATGGTCTGCATCGGGATAAGCCTTGTTCCCCTGCTGGCCGTCATGTCGATAAGCGACGGCATGATAGATGGAATTACCGGAAGGATTATAGGTCTTTCTACCCAGGACGTAGACATCTTCTTCCCTTCCGACAGCGAGGAGGTCTCCTCCCTGGAGGCTTTTTTTGCAGCGGGAGAGGAGGCTTCCCGGATGGATCATGTGATCCAGGTCTACCCCGAAGTCCAAGGAACGGCCCTTGCCTCATCCCTTTCCGGTGGAAACTATAGGAGCGGGGCCTGCGTCCGTGCAGTTCCCGACGACATCTTCGTCAGGAACGAGTCGTTCAAGAGCCTTTTCAAACTGATTGAGGGGCAGGCTTCCTTTCCCGACGGAAAATCCGTCATACTGTGCCAGAAGATGGCGGAGGACTTGAACGTGGGGGTCGGCGGCCGCATTTCCCTTGTGACCGCCCGCCTGTTGGACTCTGGAATGCTTGTTCCTAAGACTGCCGTATTTACGGTTGCGGGGATACTATCCTGTGGCTACCAGGAGCTGGATGCCCTCTGGGCTTTCATCCCCATACAGACGGGCTTTTCGTTTCTTCCCCGGAATGCCGCAAGCTATTCCGTCCGGCTGAAGACCGACGGAACCTTTACCAGCGTGGTACAGCGGGTCAAGCATGATGCCAGGCTGCTGTTCCCGTTGTGCCCGGTGTGGACATGGAGCGAAATGAATTCCAGCCAGTTTGAAAATTTTTCCTCCACCCGGATACTCCTGCTTTTGGTAATGGTCTTGATCGTGCTCGTCGCCAGCGTGAACATCAGTTCGGCCCTGGTCATGGTGACGATGGAACGGCTCAAGGAGATTGCGATACTGAAGAGCGTGGGGGCTTCTCCGCGAGGAATACAGCTTTCTTTCCTTTTGGTCGGGGGAATATGCGGTCTGGGAGGCCTTTCCGTCGGATTGCCGTTGGGCGTACTGGCCGCAGTGAACATGAACCCCCTCCTGAATCTGCTGGAGCGGCTGACGAACGTGGTCGGATTTGCCATCCATGCCCTTTCCCATCCCGGGGGGGCGTCGGGGTATGTTGGTATACGGCTTTTGGATCCTGCCTACTACCTTCAGGATATTCCCGTGACCATAGGCGTATCGCAGGTCCTGGGGGTGGCCCTGATGACCATGCTGCTGTCCCTTCTGGCATCGCTGATTCCGGCGGCCAAGGCTGGGCGGGAAAAGCCCCTTGATACTTTGCGAAAAGTATGAAATGTACTATAATGTAAATGTGTAAATGGGAGAATCGGTGTTATGCTTTGCGATTTCTGTAAGGAAAGGGAAGCTGTCATATTCTTGGAGCAGATGTCCGGCAATGGACAGAAGAGGAAGATAAACATGTGCGCGGAGTGCGCCATAGACAGGGGAATAAGCTCGGACCCCAGGAGCATTGAGGCTTCCATAGGGGATTTGTTCAAGGAGCTTGCAAACATCTCCCGCAAGGTCCAAAGGGAAAGTCGCCGTATGTGTCCCGTCTGTGGGATAAGCGTTGGTGAAATCCGCAAGAAGGGGTTGGTCGGCTGCCCTGAGTGCTATGCTATTTTCAAGGACGACATACGCAAGTATATCATGGGGAAGGGCATAAAGGGAGTCTATACCGGCAGCATGCCGGAGCGGCTTTCCAACATGCGGTCGGTCTTGAACGATCGGATCGAACTTCAGGACAAGCTTTCCAAGGCCATAGCGAACGAGGAGTACGAAAAGGCCGCGACGTACCGCGACCGCCTCCGTGCGCTTGAAAAAGTTTCTGTTGCAGATGGGGAAGAGGAATTCTCGCCGGATGGAGATGGCTTTTCAGCTGGGGAGGAAAAATGAGCTCCAGTTTGATGGCCGACAGCCAGGGGGCCTGGTATACGGACAAGGGGGCGGAACGCGACGTCGTGCTTTCCAGCCGGATGCGCTTGGCCAGGAACCTTGCAAATTTTCCATTCCCTGCACGGCTGCGGGGGAACGACGGAGAGCGGATCCAGTCCATTGTGACCGATGCGTTCAACCATCTGGACAATGCCGATGACTTCCAGGCTGTCTGCGTAAAGAATTTGGACCAGCTTGGCAGCAAGATTCTGGATGAACGGGGAATTTTAAGTGGAGCCGCTTCTTCCTCCGGCAAGGCTGAGGACCAGGAGGTAATCCTGCGCAAGGACGGGAGGCTTGCCTGCACCGTGAATGTCTTGGACCACCTGCACATTTCGTCTTTCGCCGCAGGCCTGGACTTTGACAGGGCCGTTGGGGAGGGAAGGAACATAGACAGCCTGCTGCAGAAGCGGATACAGTTTGCGGCCAGTTACGACTACGGCTTTTTGACGGCATCGGTCATGGATGCCGGCAGCGGCATGAAGCTTTCCATACGGGTCCACCTTCCGTCCCTGTCCATGCTGGGCAGAATTCGGGGGGCTATCCAGGCCCTCAGCTCTTCCAATGTGGCCTTCCGTGCTTCTTACGGGGCAGGTACTGGGGGGGCGGTAAGCGGCAACGGTGGCAGCGGAACCTCGCTCGGTTCCTATTACGACATCTATACGGTTGACTGCCAGACCGGTTCCGAGTATGACCAGATAGCTTCTATAGTGTCTGCGGGCAAGAAGATTGCTGAACTTGAGCGTCTGGCCCGCGAAGAGTGCTGCAAGACGATGG
This sequence comes from Treponema sp., assembly GCA_024690865.1. GTDB lineage: Bacteria > Spirochaetota > Spirochaetia > Treponematales > Treponemataceae > Treponema_D. The sequence goes on from JAILON010000038.1 coordinate 28,540, forward strand.
AAAGCGAGGCCCGCAACTGCCTGTACCGGTCTCTTGCGCTTGCGAAGTCCAGTATATTCATCCCTCTGCGCGAGGGCATAGATATTGTGAGCGGCATAAAGTGGGGTGTGGACATGGGCCTTGCTTCCGGTATTGAAGCTTCGGAGCTGTATGCCCTGCTCTTCCGCATTCAGGAAGGGCATTTGGAGTATGTGTTGAAGAACGGCAACTTTACATTTGAAAGTGATGTAGAGGGAAACAGGATAAAGGAAGGAGAGCGGCTGAGGGCCATAATCCTTCAGGAAGCATTTAGCAACATCGGATAGGAGTTTTGAAACATGTCTAATGGAAACAAGAGTCTTTCGCCCAAGGCCCAGCGTCTTGTCATGGCCCTTGCTGCGGACGAGGCCTACCACTTGGGCAGTGAACAGCTGGATCCAGAGCACGTCATGCTCGCCATGCTCAAATATGGTGACGGGCTGGGCTACCTTGTCATAAAGGCGCTTCGGATAAACGTCTTGACCTTGCAGTTGACGATAGAGCAGAGCATGCCTTCCCGGATTCCGGTCACGGAAATTTACAATCTGCCGTTTTCGCGTCGGGTGACCGAGATGATCAATTCCGCAGGGATGGAATCCCAGCTCCTGGGCTGCGACTACATTGGCACCGAGCACCTGCTCCTTGCCATGGTTGCGGAGAAGGATTCGATATGCCAGCAGTTCTTTCGGAAAGCCGAGATTTCCATGGAACAGCTGCGGCACAAGGTGCTTGAGATTGAGCGGAAGATTCCCTCCTCTGCCAAGACCGAAGGTGAGGATTCGACCTTCCGCCCTGCCAATTTCCAGAATCTGAGCGGTAGTGCGGTTCCCCTGATGGCGGACGGCAGCGAGCAGCGGAAGAACACCAACAAGAATTCCATATTGGCCCAGTACAGCAGGGATCTTACGGAGGAGGCCCGGAGCGACGATGCGGATCCCGTGATAGGCCGCGATGTTGAAATCCGTCGGGTTGTGCAGATATTGAGCCGCCGGACAAAGAACAACCCAGTACTGGTTGGCGAGCCCGGTGTCGGAAAGACGGCCATAGCGGAGGGGCTTGCCCAGAGAATCGTAAAGGGCGACGTCCCCAAGGGGTTGTTGAAGAAGCGCATCCTTTCGTTGGACATGGCCGCCATGATTGCCGGCACCAAGTACCGCGGCGAGTTTGAAGAGCGGCTCAAGCGGGTGATGAAGGAAGTCAAGGAATCCCGCGACGTCATCCTGTTCATAGACGAGTTGCATACGCTCATAGGCGCGGGCGGTGCGGAAGGGACGATGGACGCCTGCAACATGATGAAGCCTGCGTTGAGCCGGGGCGAAATACAGGTTGTAGGGGCGACCACCACCAAGGAATTCCGCAAGTATATAGAAAAGGATGCCGCCTTGGCCCGCCGTTTCCAACGGGTGGACGTGGAAGAGCCTTCCGAGTTGGACACCATAAAGATACTGGAAGGTCTGAAGGGAAAATATGAGGACTTCCACCATGTTACTTACGAGGATGGGGTAATACCGATTATCGTCAAGTATTCCACCCGCTATGTCTTTGAAAAGTTCCTGCCGGACAAGGCCATAGACATCATGGACGAGGCGGGCGCTGCCAAAAAGGTCTTTGAAGACAGAAGGCCCCAGGAGCTTGATGAATTGGAGAATTCCATAGAGTCCCTCAGCGAGGAGAAGCGGCAGCTGGTCCAGATGCAGGATTACGAGAAGGCCGCCGTGGTTCGCGACAAGGTTGCTGAGCTGAAGAGGAAGTTGGAGGCCTTCAACATCGCTTGGAAGAACAATGAGTTTGCCACCCGTCGCCTGGTGACCAAGGAGGACATCTGCCGCATCGTGAGCAACATGACCCACATCCCCGCGGACCAGTTGGACGACGGCGAGGCAAAGAGGCTGCTGGACATGGAGAAGACCATCCACCGGGAGGTCGTGGGGCAGGATGATGCCGTCCACCTGATAAGCGGTGCCGTCCGTCGGAGCCGGGCGGGGGTATCGTCCCTTCGGAGGCCCATGGGGTCCTTTATCTTCCTCGGTCCTACGGGAGTTGGAAAAACACAGCTGGCCAAGGCCCTTGCGAAGTTCCTCTTTGGCACGGAGGACGCGCTTATCCGCGTGGACATGAGCGACTACATGGAAAAGCATACCGCATCCCGTCTGGTCGGTGCGCCGCCCGGCTACGTAGGCTATGACGAGGGCGGAACCCTGACGGAACAGGTCAGGCAGCATCCCTATTCGGTGGTCCTCCTTGATGAAATCGAGAAGGCCCATGCCGACATCTTCAATCTGCTGTTGCAGATGCTGGAGGAAGGGGAGTTGAGCGACAATATGGGGCACACCGTGAGCTTCCGCAATACGGTCATCATAATGACCAGCAACGCAGGGGCCAGGAAGATTACGAGCGAAAGCAGGATGGGCTTCTCGTCTTCTTCCGAAGGGGTGCTGCCGTATGAAGAGATAAAGGCGAGCGCGATGGAAGAACTGAAGCGGATCATGTCGCCCGAACTGCTCAACAGGATAGACGATATAATCGTGTTCAATGCCCTTGACAGGGAGCAGGTGGCACGGATCCTTGAGATACAGCTGGGGGAGCTTCGCGACAGGCTTGCGGAACAGGGACTTTCCCTGCAGCTGAAACCAAAGGCCAGGGACTACATGGTGGAACACGGCTACGATGTAAGCATGGGGGCCAGGCCCATGCGCCGCCTTATCCAGCGTGATGTGGAGGATGAGCTTGCTACCTTGCTCCTCAGCGGCAAGAGGGGACAAAGCGATACGGTCATAATCGACAGCGATGGCGAGAAGCTTTCCGTCAGGTTCAAGAAACCCAAGACGGTTATAACCATAAAGACTGACGGGGCCTTCGCGTTGTCGGCTCCAGAAGAAAATTAAAACAGGCGGTGCAGTCTCAAAGCCTCTGGCAGGTTCTGCCTGCGCAGGCTTTTGAGAGAGACCGAATTTACCCGATGGGAGTTAGGAGGATGCCATGAAAGAGTTTTTGCAGTATGAGATGGT
>JAILON010000047.1 GCA_024690865.1 Treponema sp.
CAGGGGTCCCTTCAGGCGACCGGCGTGGACACCGACATCGCCATCGTCGGCGACGGCTTTTTCCGCGTCGAGCAGTATGACGGCAGCTGGGCCTATACCCGCGATGGATCTTTTAAGGTTGACTCCAATGGCCAGATGGTCAATGCGAACGGCCTGCGCCTTATTCCTGAGATTATCTTGCCCGAGGGCTTCCAGCTGGAGACCCTTGCCATCAGCAATGACGGCCGCGTGAACGTGCGGGTCAACGGCGAGCTGGAGCCGGTCGAAGTCGGTCAGATAGAGCTCTACCGTTTCCCCAACGATGTCGGCCTTGAGAACCTGGGCGACAACCTGTACAAGGTGACGAACGCTTCCGGTGCTCCGATTGCCGGCCGTCCAGGATTTGAGGGTATGGGCGTCAACAAGCATAAGTTCCTGGAAATGAGCAACGTCTCCGTCGTCAACGAGATGGTGCAGATGATCGTTGCCCAGCGGGCCTACGAGTTCAACTCAAAGGCGATTCAGACGAGCGATGCGATGTTGCAGACTGCGGTCGGCATCAAGCGCTAGCGTAAACAGGTAGGATAACGAGATGGATATACAGGGCATAGGCGGCTATTCGGCGACGAATTTTCTGACTGACTCCAATGCTTCGGTGAATGCAGCGCGGAGCCAGAGCGAGATGGGCCGGTTCGAGGACTTGCTCAAGTCGATGACGGCGAAGGAGAAGGGAACTGCTGAAAAGAACGCCCCTTCCGTGGCCTCCAGCCAGATCAACCGGACAAACCGGCTGACGGGCGACTATACCCAGGGCTTTTCCGGGGCCTACACCTCTGAAAAGGACAAGGCTGCAAAGCCTCAGGGCGTTGCGGCAAACTCAAAGACGGGCAAGGGAAAGACTCCCGTCATAGACAAGACGAGCGAGCTCTACGAGCAGTCGCTCGAGCTTGAGAACTATATGGTGAAGATGATGCTTTCCTCCGCCCGCAAGACCGTGATGAAAAGCTCCCTGTCCGGCGAGGGAAACTCCTATGCCCGCGACATGTACGAGGACATGCTCTACGACAACTATGCCGAGGCACTGACAAAGAATGCAGGTTTTGGTCTTGCCGACCAAATCTACATAGAGTTATCAGGACAGAAGTAACAAAAGCCATTTAAAAACACCGGGAGGCCGGCTCCATTGAAGGACGGGAAACGTCTTTTGATGGGGACGGCTTTTTTATTATTCTGTCCCTTGAGCTGCCATGCAGAGGGGGGCAAGCCTGTCTCTGAAAGACCGGTAGTCTGAGATCAGGTCAGGGGTGCCTTTCCGTATCGAAGTGACGGCATCCTCGTCTCCTCCGTCCCGAGCCCGGTTGCCTGCCGTCTCAAGCGCTGCGGCCTTGTTGCTCAGCTCTGTTGCCCCGATGAGCCGGGCGGAGCTTTTGAGCGCATGGACCTGTACCGTGTAATCCTGCCAGTTTCCGTCGGCGGCGAAGCGCTCAATGTCGGCGGCCTTGCCGTCTATCGTGTCATGGAAGACCGTGACGACATCCTGAAATACCTCTTCGTTCCCGCAGTTCATCATGGCTGTACTGATGTCCAGTCCGAAACGGTTTTTGAAGAAGGCTGCCGTAGCATCAAGCAGCATCCTGTCCATGTCCATGCCTGCCGGGGCTTCGGCCTGAACATCCGTCTGCTTCTGACTGGACTTCGGGCAGTCCTGCCAGGCAGGATCCTCTTCGTGCACGATGAGGCTGAAGGGCAGGTAGCGTTCGATGATTGCCTCCAGCATCTTTGGGTCGACCGGTTTGGAAAGGTAGTCTTCAAAGCCTGCGTCGATGTATTCCTTCTGAACGTCCCCGGTCACGTTCGCTGTCAGGGCGATGCAGACCGAATCCTTGTTGGGATTTCCTTCGTCTGAGCGAAGGACCTTGATCATCTCCATGCCGTCCATCTTCGGCATGCGGTGGTCGATGAATATGATGTCGTATTTGTGATCTTTCATTTTTTCAAGCGCGACGATTCCATCTTCGGCGCACTCAATCTGGATGCGGGTCTGCTTCAGCAGCCCCTTCATGACAGTCAGGTTCACGGGCGTATCGTCCACGACGAGGATTTTTGCATCAGGTGCCTGGAAAGCTTCCCGGTACGCGTAATCCTTTGAAAGCCCTTTTGCTCTCGTCTCCTCGTAATTTCCGATGCCCTTCCAGTCCCGGACTTTCTGGGCGACGTGGAAAGTGAAGCTGCTTCCCTTTCCGTATACGCTTTCGACCTCGAGGTGTGTTCCCATTGCGGCAAGCAGCCTCTTTACGATGCTCATCCCCAGGCCCGTGCCTTCAATCGCCCTGTTCCGGGCTTCCTCGATGCGCTCGAAGGGATTG
>JAILON010000160.1 GCA_024690865.1 Treponema sp.
CCTGCTGCCCTTCTTGGCAAAGGCAAGTTTCCCCAGCTTGAAATCCAGCCGCTTGCCCTTGGTGGAATAGTGCACATCGACATTCTTCAAGAGGAGCTTTGCGGGAAGGGACGAAAAGACTTTATTTATAAACGCCTTCTGGTCCTCGCTTAGGAATTCCCCGTCGACCAGTCCGTCCACTTGGACGGCAACAGGCCCGGGGGCCTGCGCCACGGGATCCTCCACGCTTCCCCCGCCGGCAGCACCGCCAGACTCCCCCTGTACCCGCACCGCAGCCTTCCGCTTGCGTTCCCTGTTTTCTGCAAGGCTTTTGCGGATGGCAGCAATCTTCTCGCTGCTGAAGTCCCCTTTGACATCGCTGATGGACAAAATTGAAAAGGCATTGTCCAAATCCCTCGTCAGCAGGCTCCACAGCCGGTAGCGGAATACGGCCTTCCGGGCAGTAAGGATGTCCTCTCCCGTCTGAAAATCATAGATACGAATGTTGTTTATGGTTATGCCGGTGAGGATTGACGGAGAGATGGAGCCGTAGGAAAGCCCCACCCCCGTCGCTTCCGAGAATTCAGAAAGGAAACGGGCCTGAGCCTGCCGCATCCTGCTGTCTATTTCCCTATATACCGGCCTAAGGAAATAGAGGCTGGCTAAAAAAATCAAGAGGAAGGAAAAAAGAGCCACAACTATCTTTATGAACCTTGACTTTTCCATGTTCCCAGTGTTTACTTATGAATACGAAAGTTGGCAGGTGCCGCTTCCATAAATAGACTACCTTACTATAAAACCATAAAAAATAGAAGGGTTTCATGATTTTACGCAATTTTATCGTCTTCGAGGGAATAGACGGGGCCGGAACATCGACCCAGCTTGAACAGCTAAAGAAAAGGCCGGAAACGGCGCAGTTCCTCTTCACGGCCGAACCCACGAAAGGAGAAACGGGCCTCTTCCTCCGCCGCATGCTCAAGGGGGACGTGAAGCTTGAAAGCTCCACGGCGGCATACCTTTTCGCAGCAGACAGGAACGAGCATATATATGGGAAACTCAATGCCACGGGCCCCGACCTTACATACGGCGTCGCAGAGGCATGCAGAAAGGGCACGACCGTCGTCTGCGACCGTTACCTCTTTTCAAGCCTGGCCTACCAAGGCGCATCATGTCCAGAAGGTCTTCCCCTGCACCTGAACGCGGGCTTCCCCCTGCCCGAACTGCTCTTCTACTTTGACATCGACCCGGCGGAATCCCTCAGCCGCATAGGGAACAGGGAAACAAAGGAAATTTATGAGGAGGAGGGCTTCTTGCGCCAGGTTGTAGAAGGCTACACGGCGGCTATAGGAAAGCTGGCCATACAGGAACCAGCAATGAAGGTCGTCCACTTGGACGCACGAAAAGGCGTGGCAGAGCTGTCGGAAGAAATATGGGACAGCATACAGGGGCTCGGACAGCCATAAGCCGCAAAAAGACAAAAAACGCCGAAAGGCACGGAACAAGATGCCTTCCGGCGAAACAGCCACGCACATCCATTGAGCAGAGGTGCTTTCAAGAGCCCGTTGCAACGAAGGCACACGGACTTCTTGAAAGCGCCCCATTACAGGATATAGCGCTCCAGGTCCTGATTCTGCATTATTCCCTTCAACTTGTCGTTCACGAAGGCCTCATCTATCGTGACAGTCTCACCCTTGTGCATGTCGGCCTCGAAGCTCAGGTCCTCAAGGACGCTTTCCATGATCGTATGCAGGCGGCGCGCCCCTATGTTTTCAGCATGGGAGTTCACATCCTCGGCAATGAAAGCCATCCGGTCCACGGCCTCGTCGGTAAAATTCAACGTGACACCTTCCGTCCCCAAAAGTGCCTCATACTGCTTTATGAGGGCATTCTTTGGTTCCGTCAGGATACGCTTGAAGTCCTCTTTTTTCAGCGCGTCAAGCTCAACACGAAGGGGGAAACGCCCCTGAAGCTCCGGAATAAGGTCGCTCGGGGCCGAAACGCTGAAGGCACCCGCACCGATGAACAGGATATGGGTCGTGTTCACAACCCCCCACTTCGTGTTCACGTCGCTTCCCTCGACAATCGGAAGGATATCGCGTTGAACTCCCTCGCGGCTTACGTCCTGCCGACTGCCCTCGCCACCTTTGGTCGCAATCTTGTCTATCTCATCTATAAAGATAATACCCGACTGTTCCACGCGCTGCTTGGCCTCGTCGGCAACCTTATCCCGATCCGTCAGGCTGTCCAGAGTCTCTTCCATTATAACATGCCTGGCCTCGCGGACGCTCATGGTCTTGCGGCGGTTCCTGCCCCCGGCCAGCATCTCCTGAAGGCCGTTTATACTGGCTTCAAGGTCTTCCATGGACCCGGAGCCAAAGACTTCCATGCCGCTTATCCTGGGCTGCTGGTGGACAGTCACGTCTATCATGCGGTCTTCGAGCTTGCCGTCGCGGAGCATCTGGCGAAACTTTTCCCGCGTGAGCGACATTTCGCCATCGGGAGCAGCACTTCCCCCTGAAGAAGCCGCCCCCTGCTCGGCATCCGGCTGGGATGCATCCTCAGAGGAAAGCTCCGCCCCCTTCTTAGGTACGTTTATCTGTATTATCCCGCCAGAAACAGGACTTTCCTTGCTCGAAAAAAGGTTGCTCAGTATGTGGACGTCGCCCTTCTTCTTGCCCGCATCCCCTTCGTCCTTCTTGGATGCGCTGCCAGGCAGCAGTAAGTCCAGAAGCCTGTCCTCAACCAAAGGACCGGCCTTTTCCTTCAGGGTCTCCTGCATTTCGGCCTTGACCATGTTGTAGCCTACGGCCATCAAGTCGCGTATCATGCTTTCCACGTCACGCCCCACATAGCCGACCTCGGTGTACTTGGTCGCCTCTATCTTCAGGAAGGGGGCGCCACAGAGCTTGGCAAGGCGACGGGCAATCTCCGTTTTTCCAACCCCCGTCGGTCCAATCATCAGGATATTCTTGGGGGCAACCTCCTCGCGTATCTCTTCGGGAAGCTTTATCCGCCGCTGCCTATTGCGCAGGGCCACGGCGACAAAGCGCTTTGCCTTGTTCTGTCCTATTATATAGTTGTCAAGCCGCTTCACTATTTCCGACGGGGTAAGGCCGTCCGGGGCATCCAGCCCCTCCTTCTTTTCCATGATCTCCTGCTCCAAAGCAAACCTCCTCTATCCTTATGGCCTGGGCTACTCCAGGGCCTCCACCGTAATGTTCTCATTCGTGTACACGCATATCTTCCCGGCAATTCCAACGGACCGCAAGGCAATCTCCTTGGCCGACAGGTCGCTCGTCTCCATATAGGCCAAAGCGGCGGCATAGGCGTAGTTGCCGCCAGAACCTATCGCAATGACGTCATTCTCCGGCTCTATCACATTACCGTCTCCAGAAACCAGGAGGATCTTGCTCTTGTCCGCAACAAGCAGCATTGCCTCCAGTTTGCTCATGGACCGTTCCGTCCTCCACAGCTTTGCAAGCTCCACTGCCGACCTTGTCAAGTCGCCATTGTACTCCTTCAGCTTTTCCTCGAACTTATCAAAGAGGGTAAAGGCATCAGCGACGGAACCGGCAAAGCCCGTCAGGACCTTCCCATCATATATCCTGCGCACCTTGCGGGCATTTCCCTTTACCACCGTGTTTCCTGCCGTAACCTGTCCGTCACCAGCCATCGCCACGGCCCCGCCACGCTTTACGGCTATGACGGTCGTGCTGCGTATCCTCGTTTCGTTATCCTTTCCCATACACCACTCCTAAACTGTAGATGCAGTTTCAAAAGTCCAGACGGACTTTTGAAACAACCCCTGCACTATCTCAATCCTGTTTCCCACTATGGGGAAAGGCCTGGTCATAGACTTCCCGCAGCCTTTCCGCCGAAACATGGGTATACCTCTGCGTCGCGTTTATACTGGAATGTCCCAACATTGCCTGGACCTCCCGTACGTCCGCCCCGTTCAAAAGCATCGCCGTCGCAAACGTGTGTCGGAACGAGTGCGGCGTCATGGGCTTGTTGGTCCCCCATACCCCGCTGTATTCCCGGACGATCAGCTCTATGCCGGCGGCAGACAGCGCAGTCCCCCGCTGGTTCAGAAAAAGCTCCGCGACAAAAGACGCACCTTCCCGCAAGGAAGCAGGGAAGCGCTTTTTCCGCTCCTCCAAGTACTGCTCCAACGCGCCCCTGGCATCCTGCTCGAAAAACACATAGCGTTCTTTGCTCCCCTTGCCCATCACGACCGCACTGGCATAGCCCTCCGTGAAGTCGGACAGGCGGAGGGAGGCAATCTCGCTGACACGGCAACCTGACGAATACAGCATCTCAAAAAGGGCCTTGTCCCGTGCCGGCCACAGGAGCTTCTTCCTATCAGGCTCAGAGCAGAGGGCATCAACTTCGGCCTGAGTCATAAAACGGGGCAACACCTTCGGCTTCTTCAAGGCCTTTAGCTCCAATGCGACGTTTTCCTGAATATACTGGTTTTTCCGACAATATGCAAACAGGCCCCGCACGGCAGCTATGAAACGGTTTATGGAGGCCACGCTGTAGCCGCGGCTGCTCATCCCGCCCACCAGGCTGCGCAACTGGCCAAGGTCTACCGACGCGATGTCCACATCCCGCCCCGGCTCCCCGTCAAAATGCTTGAAGTCCTCGGCATATCCCTTCACAGTGTGGGAAGACCGCCCCTTCACATGCTCTAGGTACAGGAGGTATTCGTCAATGCAGTCCCCCAAGCTCCTTGCGTCCATGCCGGAACTAGGCCTGCCCACCTTCAACAATCTCACTGTCCATTGGATCAGGAACAGGCTCCGTCCCTTCTGGAGAATGCAGGTAGTCGCATGCAGGATTTATGCAGCTCTTGTAGCTGCCGTTCTTCTTGTCATACTTTTCAACCATAAACCAGCCGCATTTGGGGCAAACGGCATTTATCGGCTTGAAATGGGACAGGAAAGAGCACTTGGGATAGTTGGTGCAGCCGTAAAATTCCTTGCCCCTCCCCTTCGTCTTCCGTGCGACTATATTCCCATCGCAACCTTCAACCGGACACTTCGCCAGGGGAATGCTCTTCGTGTTCCGGCACTCCGGGAAACCTGAACAGGCCAAGAAATAGCCAAAACGTCCCAACTTCTTCACCATCGGCCTTCCGCACTTCTCGCACAGCTCGTCCGTCTTTTCGTCAAGGACCCCCTTCATGCTTTCCTGGGTGTCCATGACGCTGTCAACCCGTTCCTTAAAGGGCTTGTAAAAGTCGCCTATCATGGAATTCCAGACGAGCTCGTTCTTTTCGACCTTGTCCAAGTCGGTTTCGACCTCAGAGGTGAACTGTTCGTTTATAAGCTTTGGAAAGGCTTCCACCAAAATCCGGCATATTATCCGCCCCAGCTGGGTCGGAACCAGCTGCTTGTTGTTGCGGGTCACATAATAGCGGTCCAACAGAACCGAAATAATCGGAGCATAGGTGGAAGGACGGCCTATCCCCTTCTCCTCAAGGGTCTTTACGATAGAAGCGTCCGTGTAGCGGGTAGGACCGGAAGTAAAATGCTGCTCTGGATAGAATTTATTTGCAGAAATCTTTTCTCCCACCACTAGGGAAGGAAGCTTTCCACTGCTGTCCTCCTTGGAGGACAAGGTCTTTATGACGTTGTAAAACCCCTTATAGCTCAGCTTGCTCGCACTGGCATGGAAAATGGCATTTCCAGCCTCTATGTCGACAGCAGTCGTCACCGTCTTGGCATTCTTCATCTGGCTGGAAACAAAGCGTTCCCAGATAATCGAATACAGGCGGAGCTGATCCCGAGACAGGTAGTCCTTCACGTACTCTGGAGTATACTTGACGTAAGTCGGGCGGATTCCCTCGTGGGCATCCTGCGCCCCCTTGCCGACCGAGTACTCAATCTGCGATTCCGGCAAATCATCGGGATAGTTCTTGGACAGCCAGTCCCGCACCTCGTCAAGGGCCGTCTGGGAGATACGAACGGAATCGGTCCTCATGTAGGTTATAAGTCCCACACGGCTGGAACCTATCTGTATGCCCTCATAGAGCTGCTGGGCTATCTGCATGGTCTTGCGGGACGTAAATCCCAGCCTGTTTGCCGAAGCCTGCTGCAGCTTGGACGTGGTGAAGGGCGGCTTGGGACGGACCGTCTTCTCGCTTTCCTTTATATCCTTTACGACGCACTCGGAAGAACCGATGACAGCAACAATCGCCTGGACATCGGCCTCCTTCTTCAAATCCGGCTTCTTCCCAGCATACTGGGTCAACTCCGCACTGAATTTGACCTTTCCCTTGGCAAAATCCGCCTCCAACGTCCAATACTCTTCAGGAATGAAGTCCTCGACCTCCTTCTCACGGTCGCAGATGAGGCGGAGAGCCACCGACTGGACACGGCCCGCACTCAGGCCATTCTTAACCTTCTTCCACAAAAGGGGACTCAGGTTGTAGCCTACCAGCCGATCCAGCACGCGCCGGGCCTTCTGGGCATTCACCTTGCCTTCGTCTATCTCCCGAGGATGCTTGATGGCCTCCTTTATGGCAACAGGCGTAATTTCATTGAATGTAATCCGATTTATGGACGCCGACGTTTTGTCCTTGAGCGCCTTGTGAAGATGCCAAGAAATGGCCTCCCCCTCGCGGTCGTTATCAGATGCAAGCAGGACGGCATCGCTGACCTTGGCATCCCTTTGAAGTTCCTGCAGGAGCTTGGCCCTTCCCCGAACAGTGATGTATTCAGGCTGAAACCCATCCTCGACATTTATGGCCAAACGGCTCTTGGGCAAGTCTATAAGGTGCCCCATGGAAGCCTTCACCGTATAGCCAGCCCCAAGATAATGCTCTATAGTTTTGGCTTTGGCAGGGGACTCCACTATCACAAGGATCCTTTTCTTCGTCCTGCCGACAACCTTCTTCGCGCCACTCTTTTTCTTTTCAGAAACAGGCATGAGTCACCACCTTATTCCCAGAGGGCAAGCTGCCCCCCGGTCAGCACGGCATGTGCTCCAGGGGCATCCCTCAAGGCCTTTGTATATTCACCGTAACAAGAAATTACAGGTGCCCCGGAATCAATGTACGAAGCACAGCTGCGCACCGGCTTCCCGGAGTTCGAGGACTTCAATTTTTCAAGGGTCCTCGCTTCTATAGTTTGCGCCTCCGCACAGAAGGCGCAGGCATGGAACATCACGTCCCGGTCATAGTCCACGGCAAACTCAGCCGTTATCAAGGCACCGCTGCCAGACGGGGCCTGCATGACGACGGTCGCAGGCGACAGAGCCGCTATAAGGCGGTTCCGCTGGACAAAACGCCAGTTGACGGCAGGACAGCCTGGTATATATTCGCTTATGACGGCCCCGCCAGTCCGTATCGTCTGGGAAACCATCGCCTTATGCCCAGCCGGGACAATTATATCTATACCACAGGGAAGGACACAGGCCGTAGCCCCCTCCTTCCCAGATGAAAGCGCTCCCCGGTGGGCAAAACCGTCTATGCCATTGGCATTGCCACTGACAACCGTCAGTCCGTCAGCCGCAGCCTCCCTGGCAAAATCCATCGTGGCAGAGGCGGCATCCCGGCAGGGCCGCCTGGTACCCACAACGGACACGCACTCCTTTAGAAGGCAACGGATATCCCCCCTGTAATAAAGGCTATACGGAGGATTCACGATTTCCTTAAGCAGAGGGGGATAGTCATCCTGCCCATAGAGGACAGAAGAAATTCCCTGGCCCTCCGCAATAGACAGGGCAAGCCTGGACTGCCTCATCAGCTCATTTCCATTCCACGCAATCCTCTTGCCAAGCGGACGCTTTATAAGGAAGGAAATATCTTCTATAGACAGTACAGCAAGTCGCTCAATCCTGTCAATATTCTTCCTTAAAAGAATTTTTTCCTTCAATGTGAGGAAATAGAGGGAAGAGAGGGCTATATCTATCAGTTCCACACTTTTACACGCAGTTATTTTGCATATTGGGCGTCAAGAACAATCTTCTTGTTGGCCTTGGCCTCCGCGGTCTTCTCGGCATTGGGAGCCAGCCCTATTATACGGTCATAGAGGACAACAGCCTTGTCAAACTGGTAGGTTTGATAATAGGCACGGGCCAACACAAACATTGCGTCGGTATCCCTTTTCTGGGTGTCCAGAAAGCGCTCCAGATAGGGAATGGCATCGGACGGCTGGTCAAGCATGAAAACATAAAGAACACCAAGTCCGTACATGGCGCGGTAATACTTGGGATCTATCGCCAATGCCTGGAGGTAGGAGGATTCGGCAAGCTTCAAGTAATTCATCCGTTCGGCAGTCTCCAAGGCTCCTGTTGCCTCAAAGTCCAACTCGCTGTTGGCTATATAGCCTGCACAGATGGCGATATAATAGTAGAGTTGCGAATTGTCGGGATAATACAGAAGCGCCTTTCGGAACGCCTCGTATGCCTTGCGGTACATTCTTTCGTCAAGGTAGCGGGTTCCCAAAATCTTGTACCACATGCCGGACTGGGCCTCCGTCAACACCAGATCCATCGCCCGAGCATCGTACTTCCGTAGGGCTTCCTCCAACTCCTCCTTGGTAGTCGGATTGGAAACGCCCTCTTCAAGCTTCTGCATCCGCTTCACACTGTTGTAGGAAGGCGAGCAGGAGGCAAACAGTACGACGGCCATGCAGACCGCACCAAACAAAGCGTCAATCTTCATCTTCATCCTCCGAACCGGCGTTCTTGTGGCCGGGGAAAAAGCCCCTGTGGTATTCCCTCAGAAGCTCATCATCAACATGGGTATAAATCTGCGTCGTAGACAAGTCCGAATGCCCCAACAGCTCCTGCACGGAACGGAGGTCCGCCCCTCCTTGAAGCAGATGGGTCGCAAAGGAATGTCTCAACGTGTGGACTTTTGCCGTCACCCCGCTTTTCGCTTCAAGCGACTGGAAATTCTTCCAAACACCCTTGCGGGAGAGGACTCCCCCCCTGCTGTTCACAAATACGGCATCCGTAGCCACCGACCGGGCCGCAGGTCTCGCTTTCACTCCCGCCGGCTGCTCAGACTTCGCCACGGCGGCCGAACCTACGAACAGGGGCCTGCATTCATACACCCATTTGTGCAGCCACTCGTAGGCCACCGCCCCAAAAGGCACGGATCGCTCCTTGCTCCCCTTGCCCCTCACAACGATGAAATGCTCTTTAAAGTGCAGGTTTGAAAGCAACAGGGAACACGCCTCGCTTATCCTAAGGCCACAGCTGTAAATGAGTTCATAGAGCGCCCTGTCCCTCACCCCCAAAGGCTTAGTCGTATCTATTGCGGCAAGCAGGGAATCAACCTGATTCACGCTCAAAACCCTCGGCAGCTTACGGGCCGTGCCCGGCCGATCTATCTCCATGGCAACATTTTCTTTCCAGACCCCCTCCCGCTTCAAGAAGGAACCGAAGGAACGGAGGGCGGAAACAGCCTTCGCAACCGTCAAATCCCCATCCTCCTTTTCCAAGCGGAGGAAACTGACGTAATAGGTTAGATCCAAGGGAGTAACGGACGAAAGCAGCAGGCCCTTCCCTTCCACGTAGGAAAGGAAATCTTTGGCACACTGGCCATACACCTCTACAGACAGGCGGGCCTTGCCTTCAACCAAGAGCAGTTCATTCTGGAAAGACCTCAGCAGGCCCGCAGACGAAAGGTCACTTGCCATCCGTTAGGTTTATGCTCCTGGAAAGGCCATTCAGATTCCTCCAGCAGGCAGGCTGGGTAAGGTCGTCCTTGTTTTTGGCATATCCAACGGGAGGCCGTATTCCCGATGCCGGCCTATGGGCCGGTTCACCCGCTGAAGCCACGGTAGAAGCAAGGATATTGGGCTTAGACTGGGCCGTAGGCTCATCCTGACCGGAGGCAGCAGCTGGCGCCCCCCGGAGCTTTGCAGCGGAAGACGCCGCAAGAGCAGGAGAAACAGTCTTTACGGACGCAGCTACCTCAAGTTCTTCTATAGAAGAAGTCTTCAGCGGTATGGAACTGACCTTTATGGTAGACGGATCCAATTTTGCCGTAGCAGGGGCAGGTGTGCCGTGCAGGATATTTTCAAATTTTCCATAGTCGAAGACGTTCTCGCTGCCCCGCTTTTCCAGCTTTTCCTCTTCTGAAGGAATACCGGACTCTTCCTTGCTGTCGAAGCCAGTGGCAATGACGGTCACGGAAAGTTTGTCGCCCATGCCGTGCTTTGTGCAGATTCCACTTATTATGTTTACGTTCTTGGAAGCAGAAGCAGAAATGGTCTTTGTTATCTCCTCAAGCTCTATCATCGTCGGCATGTTCTCTTCGTCGTCATCGCCCACGACATTGACAAGGATGTTGGAGGCTCCGTCAATCTGACAGTCTTCCAGAAGGGGATTGGAAATAGCGGCCTGGGCAGCATCGACGGCACGGTTCTCTCCATCGCCGAAGCCTACGCCAAGGATGGCATCTCCCTGGCCCTGCATAACGGACTTTACATCGGCAAAGTCTACATTTATCTCACCCGGCAGGGTTATAATCTCGGAAATGCCCTGGACGCCCTGGCACAGCACGTTGTCCGCAAGGCGGAAAGCCTGCTTGAAGTTCAACTTTTTGTCAACGATTTTCATTATTTGCTGGTTGGGAACAACGATAAGGCTGTCCACATTGCTGCGCAGCTTCTTCAAGCCCTCCTGGGCATTGCGCATCCTGACCGGTCCTTCAAAGCCGAAAGGCGTCGTAACCACGGCAATCGTCAGCGCACCGGACGCCTTGGCAAGCTCCGCGACGACGGGAGCAGAGCCAGTACCAGTACCGCCGCCCATGCCAGCCGTTATGACGACCATATCCGCACCCTGAACGATATTGCTGATGTTGTCCGTGTCCTCTTTTGCCGCACTTTCACCAACGGAGGGGTCTCCGCCCGCACCAAGACCGCCCGTCAGCTTCTGCCCTATGGCCAGTCTCTTCTGGGCCTTTGAAACGCCAAGCGCCTGGAGGTCCGTGTTCATGACGACAAACTCTACATCGTTCACACCGGCATCAATCATCCGGTTCACGGCGTTTGATCCCCCTCCGCCACAGCCGATTATCTTGATTACGGTAGGATTTACCGTCGAAATATCAGAGTTCCCCTCGTTCAACACGGACAGCTCTATCATACTTTTCCTCCCAACCCACTTTCACCTATCCCTTGGACTTATCCCCTTTCCAAAGGCTAGCATCCTTTTTGTATTTCGTGATAAGTACCCTCAATCATATACCATTAGAACAAATTATTCCATATTTTTGCAAAAAAATTCTCGCCTTTTTCAAAATCTTGAGTATTTTTTTTCTTCGACTTTGAATTTGCCCGGAACGTCTTGTTGCTGTCGACCAGCCCCACCGCCGTTGCAAAATCCGGATCCCGGTAGCCCTTGTCCAAGCCCCCCAAATCCGAAACTTCCCCAATCCGTACCGACGTGGTGCCCCAGACGCTCTGGGCGAGTTCCACTATTCCGGCCATCTTCGCACCACCCCCCGTCAGGATGATGCTGCCGTTCAGCTGAGTAAGGTTGGCATGGTGGACTATCTCCGCCTTGACCATGGAAAAGATCTCGTCCACTCGGGGCTGGATTATTTCGCAGAGCTCGTACTGGGTAGTCTCCTCCGGGGGCCTTCCGCCCACACCCGGGATTATTACCTCCGCCAGATCTTCGCTACCGCTTATCCAGCAGCAGCCGCTTTCCACCTTTATCTTTTCCGCAGCGGAAACGGGGATTCCCTTCACGACGGCTATGTCGTTCGTCACGAGGTTGCCGCCCACGGGGATGGAAGCCATGAACACGGGTGCCCCCTTGTTCACGACCATCACATCGGTCGTCCCCCCTCCAAGGTCAATAAGGATGGATCCCAGGTCCATCTCATCCTCATGTATGGTTGCCATGGCAGCCACCAAGGTCTTGGACCAGGTGCCATTGCACCCGTATCCAGCCCTGACGATGCACTGCTCAAGGTTGTTCCAGGCAGTCTCGTTGGCCAATATGATGTGGACCTTCACCTTGAGCCTCTTGCCCATCATACCAAGAGGATCCTTGACCCCTGGCAAATCATCCACAAAATATTCCTGGGGAATGCAGTGGAGCATCTTCTTGTCCATCGGGATGCTTATGGCGGTGGAAGCCCCAATGGCCCTTCCCTTCGCCTCCTCTGTAATCTCAAGCGTCCGGTAGCGTTCGCTCCTGTCGTCCACCACGGTGTCGCCTTCGGAATTCAGGCTTTCCACCTGGGAGCCTCCAATGGCGGTAAACACGGACTCAACGGCAACACCTGCCACCTGCTCGGCGGCATCCACAGTAGCATTTATGGCGGCAACGGCCGCATCTATGTTGACTATGACACCGTTACGAAGCCCTTGGGACGGCCTCTTTGCATAGCCGATAATCGAAAGTTTGTCGTCCCTGTCCAGTTCCCCAATGACAGCCTTTATAAATGTAGTACCTATGTCCAGTCCAACGACAATGCTGCTCACGTCAATGCTGCTCAAGAAATCCTCCACCGGAAACCGCCAGCGGCCCCGCCAGACTAGCGGTCCACCGACGCTTGAGCCTCAGCCTTATAGGAGATGGACCCGTAGCGCAGGTCTATCTCGCTGACCTTCAGCTCAATAGAGTTCACGACATCAAGTATGACCAGCATGCGCTTCAAGGCCTCCTCGTTGAGGGACCGGTCTGCCAGAACCTTGATGTGGTTGTGGTTCTGGTTCTGCACCGGGTACAGGACAAGCTCGTAGTTGCCGTACTCCTTCTGAAGCACCTGGATTTCGGATATAGCCGAAAAATACTTCTGGGGAAGGTTCCCTATTGAAGCTATCTGGGCCATGAGGGGCCTGAACTTCGAGGGGAAACGCATTCCCAACTGCATTCCCTCAACGGGAAGGCCCGACACGAGGGGAATGTTGGAATCAGCGGAAACCGATGCCGTGTTCGTGAATAATACACCATTTTCAGATATTTGAACAGTTGCAGAACGGCCATTTATGCTTATAATCGTCTTGGCGACAGGCTGACGTTCCTTTATGTTTATCAAGACCCGGTCTGGGAAAACCTTATCTACGCTGACGCTTTCTACGCAGGAAAAGGAACTGAGCGTATCGACGGCCCGGCCGGAATCGAACTCAATCCAGGTAACGGTCCCCATATCTTCAAGCTTTTCCAGCAGGAGCCGGGAATCCAAGGTCTTCAGGCCAGAAAATTCAACCTTGACAGGAGCCAGGCAGGGAATCACCATCGTATAAAAGACGGCCTCAAGGGCCAGAAGGGCAAGCAGAATAAGGACGACGACCTTCGCAATCGTTATCCTCGGGTCCCGCTTCTTGCCCTCTCCAGCAACATCAAAAGCCCCCCCCTCAGAAGGAGACGATTTCAACAGGAAATCCATGCTCCTAAAATCGCTTTTCACACTGACCGTTCCGCTCATTTTTATATGTTCCCCATCCTTCAGCAAAAGTTGTCCGCAGCTACATATCCAGGATCCGCACGCCCCCATAATCATCATCGGGAGGTGTATGGGAGGCATTTATCACAAAACCGCACATACAGAAGCTGGCCACAAGCGACGACCCTCCGGAAGAAAAGAACGGAAGGGGCACACCGGTCGTAGGGGCCGCCCCGCACACAACGGCACAGTTCAAAAGGGACTGCAGGGCCACCATGCAGACGCAGCCGAACGCCGCATACGCGGCGAAGGCGTTCCCGCAGGTCAAGGCAATCCGCACCCCCCGCCAGGCAAAGACCAGAAGAAGGATGAAATAGGCCGTCACCCCCAGAAGCCCCATAGAATCTGCCCAGCAGGCAAACACATAGTCCGTCTGCAGCTCAGGTATCTTGAAGACTTCGACCAGTCCCTCTCCCACACCGTTACCCCAGAAACCGCCGGCGGTTATGGCCCGCTTTGAGGCCATCTCCTGGTATCCGCTGGTCATGGCGAATTCCTCGGGATGAAGGAAGGCAATGACCCGGTTCAGACGGTATGGCTCTATGCTGACCATAAGGGCAATCGCTGGAACGGCCAGCAGCAGGAGCGGAAGGAACCAGGTCATCCTGGCACCGCAGACAAAAAACATCACGCATCCGACCAAGAAGATGAACACCCCGGTTGAAAAGTCTCGCTGCAAGAAGATGATGGCAACAAAGATAAACAGGCCCGCGAGTGGGTAGTAGAAATCCCTCCGGTCCTCCTTCCTCTGCTTATAGAAAAGATTTGCCAAAAAAAGGACGATTGCGAATTTTGCAAATTCAGACGGCTGTATCGTAAAGAGGCCCGCCACATAAATCCAACGGGATGCCCCCTTCCTGTTGCTCCCTATTCCCGGTATGAATGCCATAAGGCAAAGCAGAAGGCTTCCCATGACGATAAACGGCAGCATCTTCTGGATAAACTTCATCTTGACGACAGAAAAGAAGACCAGAAGGACAAAGCCGACGACCGACCATACCAGCTGCCGTGTCACGAAATAGTAGCGGTCGCCAAAGAGCCGTTCACCCGTATAGGGGGTGCAGACGTAGAGGGTAAAGATTCCAAGCCCCCAGAGCAGGAGCACCGAGATAATGAAGAATATGTCGCTTCTGTTGTAGGACTCCACCGGACGATCGGCCTTGAAAGAGAAGCTAGACATTATTCCCGCCTCCCACCAGCAGGGCAGTAAGACGTTCCATCGCCATACCGCGAGACCCCTTTATCAAAACCGCATCCCCGGACGACATTCTTGCCGTAAGCCATGCAGCGGCCTGGCCAAAGGAAACATCAGAACTGTCGGGATAGCAGACCGGCTGCGCAGTACCCAAATCTCCCTTCATGGACTCAAGGGCGGCAGACATCTGCCGGCCAAAAAGGAGGATTGAAGCTCCGGAAGCAATAGCGGCACTGATGACCCTGCGGTGGGACTCCAACGAAGCCTCTCCCAGTTCCAGCATGTCGCCCAAGGCAAGGAAATGAGAACCCGATCCGTCAGACGCCAGAAGCCCTATGGCCTTCTCCATAGAATCGGGATTTGCATTGTAGCAGTCCTGGACTATCCGTATGCCGCTCTTCTCGTCAGTTATGAGCTCGCTCCTTCCAAAAAGGGGCTTCAGGCTGGCAAAGCCGGATATGATTTCGTCGGTAGAAAGCGACAGATGTTGGGCCAGCGAAATCGCAGCCAGCGCGTTCCTGTAATTGTAACTTCCCGGCAGGCTCAAGGTAACCGGTTTTCCTTCTATTATAAAGTCAGTTCCTGACAGCCCTCTGTCCTTCACAAACTGGACATTCGAAGGCAGGCCGGCACCATAATAGACGACAGTTCCATCAACCTTCCCCGCAAGGAAACTGGCAAAATCATCGTCTTTGGGAATAAAGGCCACACCCTTTCCAGAAAAATGGTCAAAAACGTGAGCCTTTTCCTCGGCAATCGCCTGCCGGCTTCCAAGGATTCCAATATGGGCAGTCCCAATGTTGGTTATGACGGCAAAATGCGGTTTAAGGACGGCAGAAATCTCCTTCATCTCATCCTTGCGGTTCATTCCCATCTCAAAAAGCCCAATCTCGTGCCCCTTCCGTATGTTGAATACGGACAGGGGCAGGCCGGTCTCGCTGTTCAAGTTGCCCTCGTTGGCAATAACCCGGTACTTTTGGGAAAGGAGGGCCAAGGCAAGTTCCTTTGTCGTAGTCTTTCCGCTGGAACCAGTTACTGCGATTTTTATGAGATTCGGAAACTTGTCCACATAACGGGCTGCGGCCGACTGTAGGGCGTGGAGGGTGTTGTCCACCCCAATGAAAGTCACCGAAGGATTTTTCTTGAAGATGGATGTAAAAAAGCCCGTATTCCCAGCATAATTCCGCCGGTCAACGAAGACTGCCGACGCACCTTTTTCGATGGCCTGGGGAATATAGGAATGTCCGTCCTGCTTTTCTCCTACAAGAGGTACGAAAAGGGAACCTGAAACAACCTTGCGGCTGTCCGTCGCCACGGAAACGAATGAAAAGCTACCACCGTCCAGAAGCACCGTTCCTTCGGTAGCCGAGAGCACATCAGCAAGAGAAAGGAGAGATTCCACCATGTCAGTTCCCCGTCCCCTTTGCAGAACTGGACGACATCTCCACGCGGACTATCTCCTCGCTTTCAGCTTCCCGCATTCCCAACTCGTCCTTGGCAAGGTTCTCTATGCGTTCCGACGACGACAGCAGGCTTATGTCGGTTATAAGCTTCTTGTTTTCCTCTATGAGCTGCTGCTGTTTTTTTTCCAGCTCCTCAACCTGCCGTTCCAAGTCGGTATATTTCCTGGCATGTACGCCGTCTATGATAAGGAGGGCTGGAATGCAAAGGGCAAAAATGCAGACAAGGAGTGTTCTGGCTATCTTTGAAAAGGCAATCTTCATACGGCCTCCACCCCTGCAAGGCGCTCTTTCCCCGCGTCACGGAGCTTCCGCACCACACGGAGCCTCGCACTCCGGGAGGGAGAGTTTGAAGCAACCTCCCCGGCCGTCGGTTCCACCCCACCCCGCGTAATAAGGACGGCACAGGGAGTTCCCCCGCAGGAACAAACGCTCTGCTCCGGAGGACAGACGCACTGCTTCGCAAGGTTGCGGAAGTAGCGCTTTACGATTCTGTCCTCCAGAGAATGGAACGTAATTACCCCCAGTTTCCCCTGTGGTAAAAGGGTGTTGAATGCGGCATGGAGGGCATCCGGAAGTCGTTTCAACTCACTGTTGACGTAAATCCTCAAGGCCTGGAATGTCCTCGTAGCCGGATGGATGGAGCCGTGACGGTACTTGGGGGGAACCGCCCCGGCAACTATATCGGCAAGAGCTTTCGTAGAAGCAATGCGGCCTGCCTGTCTGGCCGTGGTTATTGCCGAGGCAATGCGCCGCGAATACTTCTCGTCCGAATACAAATAGATAAGGTCCGCGAGCTTCTTCTCTTCCATGCCGTTGACGACATCCGCCGCGCTCTCGGGCGATGCCGGATTCAGCCGCATGTCAAGTTCCTCGTCATGGCGAAAAGAGAAGCCCCTTCCGCTCCGCTCGTAGTGGAACACGCTGATTCCCAGGTCGAACAGGATGATGTCCGGTCTCCGCGTGTCCTGAGGGTAGCTTGCGTAAAAATCGTCGAACCAGCCCGACCAGAAGGACATCCTGTCCCCGAAGGGGGCAAGCCGTTCCCTGGCACGGGCTTGTATGACCGGGTCAGCGTCCAATCCCAGAACCTTGAGCCCCGGATAGCGTTGCAGGAAATTATAGGAGTGTCCGCCCTCCCCCAAAGTGGAGTCCACCATGAAGGCATCGTCCTCATAGGGCTCGCCGACCGGAGAAAGCAGAGAAAGACATTCCTGAAGAAGAACAGGAGTATGTACGACTTCCATTTTCCTTACCAACGGATGAATTCTGTTGCAACCAAAAAGTCCGTCAGAACTTTCCGGCTACATCCATCAGGATTACAGGAAAATATCGCTCATGCTCCCGGCTGCCTGCTTGAAATCCGGTTCGGTAGAAGCCAGATATTCATCGTAACACTTGGAATCCCACAACTCCATGTACCTGTTCAGGCCCAGAATCACGGATTCACCCGAGAGGGAAGCATATTCCCGTAAACACTGGGGGATAGAGAGACGGCCCGAACGGTCAAATTCCAGCTGTTGCGCCGGCGCGATGAAACGCCGGATAACTTTATTAGTCTGATCATTGAAAGGAGAGGCTTTCTTCATGATTTTGTCACTCAGAGAAGCCCATTCCTCGCTTGTAAAAAGCATGAGACAATGGTCCAGACCTTTCGTCACGATGAGCTCATTTTTTTTCAAAATGCCCCGGAGCTTGGCCGGGAAGAGAATCCGCCCCTTCTCGTCAAACGTATTCCGGTACTCACCGATCAGCAAGTCCATACCATTATCTCACCACTTTTCCCCACTATTTCCCACTTGATGACATTCTATCCCCTTTTCCCCTCACTGTCAATAAAAAAACTGCCGAAAAATGGAGAAAATGGAAAAGACTGCGCCCCACATTCTAGACGAAATTCCCCCGGCCCTCCCCCCTTTGGAGCGGGCATGCCGCCTCATTGAAAAGACAACCCTGCTTGGCTGGGTCTGGCACTCCCATTCGGACGCCGCCGGCAAGGTGCAGGAGGAGCTGGGTGAGGCGGAGGAAGCCGCCGTACAGGAGGACAGGGAACACCTGATCGAAGAGTGCGGGGACGTGCTTTTTTCCGCTATATCGTATGTGATGTCGCTCGGAATTGCCCCGGCAGAGGCCTTGGACAGGGCCAACAGGAAATTCTGCGGCAGATTCAATTATATAGAAGAAAAAATGCAAGAAAAAGGCCTTCCCCTGGATGGGAACCATGTGGAAGAGGAAAGCATCCTTTGGCAGGAAGCCAAGAAGGCTGGACTGTAGAAAGACAGAGCGACATAGGACGCCTTACACAGATCCAGTTGGTTGAATTGAATGAAAACGCTTATAATACTACCGACATATAACGAAATAGAAAACATTCCAAGCATAATACCAGCCGTGATGGAAGTCCTTCCTTCAGACGGAGCAATCCTGGTAGTCGATGACGGCTCTCCAGACGGAACTGCACAGGCAGTCAAAAAATTGCAGGAACACCTGAGCCAAAGGCTCTTTCTGCTCGAACGGACGCAAAAACTGGGGCTTGCAGACGCCTACATAAACGGCTTCAAATGGGGAATGACCAAAGGCTTCGACATTCTCTGTGAAATGGATGCAGATTTTTCGCACAAGCCGGAATATCTCCCAAAGATGTTTGAAGCGATCAAAAGTTACGATTTTGTCATCGGATCCCGCAATGTAAAG
The DNA here is from genome assembly GCA_024690865.1 of Treponema sp. Classification (GTDB taxonomy): domain Bacteria; phylum Spirochaetota; class Spirochaetia; order Treponematales; family Treponemataceae; genus Treponema_D. The sequence continues at coordinate 18,752 of JAILON010000160.1, forward strand.
GGCGGAGCCGTAGAAGGCTGGTCTGTCCTTCGCCGCCTCATATCAAAAGGAGGATCTCTGTATTCACGGATTGTCTTGGGTTGTCCCATAAAGGACCTTACGGGCGGATTCAACATGTGGAGGAAGGAGACGCTCGAAAAAATCGCCCTCGATTCAATTATTTCCAAAGGTTTTTCGTTTCAGATAGAGATGAAATACAAAGCCTACCAGGCCGGCTGTTCGGTACAAGAAATACCCATCGTTTTTCCAGACCGAACTGAAGGCACATCAAAGATGAACAGCAGCATATTCATGGAAGCCATTACTGCCGTATGGAAAATCCGCAATGCCCATTGATATTGCATGGGCAGGATGATACACTTCTTTGTACTCAGGAGAATACCATGACTAAACAAGACGGGAACAACAGCCAGATTGATTTTTTCACGTACATTTCAACATTCAGATCCTTTCTTGCAAAAAACACGTACCTCGCAGCCTTCTGCAGCATTGTCGCGCTTTTCATCTATGGAATAAAGATTTTTTCATACAACATCTCCATGGATACCGAACTTTTCATCGGATACCACTACACAAACTGGGATTCCATCGGACGCTATGCACTTATCGCCTTCCAGAAGTTAATAAGCGTGAACCGTCTGAACCTTTTTCGCGAAAACTTTTTCGCAGCATTTTTTCTAGTGCTTGCAACCTTGCACTGGTGCCACTTTTTGCAGTTCTTTTCGGGCAAAGAGGAAGGAAAAATTGCAACGACGGTTTTTGCCACCAGCTACATCGTAAGCGGAATATGGGTCGAACAGTTTTATTTTTCACTCCAAAGCGCAGAAGTTTCCATCATTCTCTTTTTTGTTCCAGCGGTAATTGCACTGCACATTGATTCATTGATACACAAAAACCATCTCAAACTTTTTACGGCTATCCTTTGTATGGCATTCTTCATTTCCGTCTACCAGTCAATCATAATTTTTTATGCAACAGGCCTCCTGATCGCCTTCATCTTCCTATCCAGCAGGATAGGACTGACCGTAAAAGATGGATGCATCCTTATTGCACACATGCTCCTTGGTACAATCCTTTACTTCATCATTTCAAAGCTTTTAACTGTCGTCCTGGGAGTAAAATCATCCTCCTACCTTTCCAAAATGACAAAACCAGACCGCAGCTATTTGTTGAATTTTATAAAATACTGCTACATACTGGGCTTTGGAAACAATCCGCTTGCATCAACGCTTTTCGACAACTTCATGGCAAAAATCGCACGGACCGGAGAACAAGCCGTCTTTGAACTACACAAACAGTCCTACGCCATCTCAAACACGGCTTTTTATCCCGCAGCTGCGGCATACTGTTTCCTTATAATCCGCAACAAGAAGTACACAACGATAAAAAAAATCCTGCTCGTATTGATTCCATTTACAGTCTTGATCTTCCCCGCCGTTTGCGGCGGAATCTGCCTCAACCGGACGCAGTTCGTCGTTCCACTTGTTACGGCGTTCATCTACTTCACAATCCTCACAAACCTGAGCGGAAATAAAAAAATCATCGTGGCAGTCATGCTCCTTTACTGCTCATATATACAGATGCAGCGGTCTTCTACCCTGTTCTACTGTGACCAGATCCGTTTTGAAAGCGACTTGAACCTTGCACAGAACATCGACAAGGAGATTAAGAAGACTGACTTCACCGGAAAAAAAGTTTTTCTGTACGGTCGCTTCACACCTTCCTATCCGTATGAGTTTGCGTACGGAGAAGACATAGGGAAATCCATGTTCAACGCAGACAGCCGGCACGACATTGTAGATTCAACACGCAGAGGGATTGGCTTTATGCGCGCCGTTGGGTTCTTGTACGAGCCAGTGGAAGAAGATACAGACAACATGCTCGAAGCCCGTGAACATGCAAAATCAATGCCTCATTATCCAAGTGAAGGATATGTAGAAGTGTATAAAAACATCCTGATTGTAAAGCTCAGCGAGGAAGAGATTCCAGACCAGCCGCTGTAATGCAACAACACAGGGGGAGGATTCTCCCCCGTATACTACTACTTTGACGGCTTGAACCTGTCGTAGCGGAGCGGGGAGATGTCCGCCGGGCAGCTGCCGCTCGCGATAAGCTCCGCGATGTTGTAGGCCGCGGCAGGGCCAATGCCGAACCCGTGCCCGGTGAAGCCGCACTCCACGTACAGGCCGGGAACCTCGTCGCACTTGCTGACGGTCGCGACCGCATCCACACCGCAGTCCAAGTATCCGCCCCATGCCCGCACGACCTTCGCGTTCTTTAGGATAGGGAAGTAGCCCAGAATGCCCCGGCTGGTCGCGCTGACCATGCTGCTTCCGACAAGGGGGTATGAATCGTCTATGCGGAAGTGGACCTCATCGAACCCGTCCGTTCCGCCCATGACGAAGGAGCCGTGTTTGGTCTGGTGCCCGTAGAAGTCCGCCATCGCCGTACCGAGCATCTGGGGGAACATAACCGGCTCCGCCTCGGTCACCAGGCAGGAGACCGCCTGCTTCTTCATGGGAATCGTAATTCCCGCCGTGGACAGAATCGGGTTGCTCTCGAATCCCGCCGCGACGACGACCGTGTCCGCAAAGAAATCTCCCTCGCTCGTCTGTGCCCCGCATATCTTGCCCCGCTTGGTCAGAAGGCCTGAGACAAAAACGCCCGTCAGGAATTTGACCCCGAGCTCCCTCGCTTTCCGGTAGTAGCCGAGCGTCGTGATGAGCGGGTTCGCATGACCGTCGGTCGGACACCAGCTCGCGCAAAGCACCTCGTCGGAAAGATAGGGGTTTATCTCCTTGACCTCGGCGGCATCTATCATGCGGACGCCTACCCCGCACTTGACGGCATTCTCGGTGAGCCCGTTCAGGATTGCCCGGTGCTGCTCGGTCTTGCCAAGGCGCAGGTTGCCGCCCTGGGTATATTCCGTGTCAACCCCAAGCTCCTCGCTCAGACCCGGCCAGATGTTCTTCACGCCCCACATCATCAGGGGGAGCTCCTTGGGGTTGCGTCCGCTCTGCCGTACCCCACCGCCGTTACGGGAGGAGCCGCCGTTGCCTATGTAGTCCGAGGCTTCAAGCACCCTGACGCTCAGGCCATGCTTGGCAAGGTAGTACGCGGTCGCGTTTCCTACGATGCCGGCACCGATTACGATTACATCAGATGTATGTTCCATATCTCATTCTCCATCTCACTCTCCAAAGAGTCATGCGGCTACAAGACCTCTGCCGCAAGTGTCGTCATCTCCGTCGGCCGTATCGGTCCCCTGCTCGTCGCGGGGCTCAGCGTCGCGGGGCTTACCCCCAGCTCGGAGGCAAGGATGCCCTTCACAATCCGAGAGCAGGTCTGTCCCTGACAGAGGCCCATCCCCGCCCGCAGGTAGCGGCGGATTTCCTGCATGGTGAACATGCCGTCATGGACTGCGCGGCGGATTTCCCCACGCGTGATTTCCTCGCAGCGGCAGATAATCATATCGTCATCGTCATGCGGGACAAACTCGCCGATGTCCCGGTTCCTGTCATTCATCATCGTTTGCCTCCTTTATAGAACCGCGCGGTCATCGCGAAGTTGTTCGGAACTTTCATCGTCAGAAGGTTCGTATGGTCGAACGCGGGGCTCGTGCGCACTCCGACTATCTCCGCCTCGCACAGGGGCTGTCCGCTCCGTGACAGGGCAGTTCCCTTGTCGCCTTTCTGCGGGAGGGGCAGGAACTCATAGGGCAGCGTGATGCTCGCAAAGCCCGGCTCGTAATCTTCCTGCACAAGGAAGATTGCCTGTCCGGAGCAGCTTGCGACGCACATCCCGCAGCCAGTACATTCCACGTCCCCCGCGACGGACGGCAGGGCGGTTATGCAGGAGCCTATCTTGATGCAGTGCTTCCTGCATGCGTCTTGGCAGGGATTGCAGGGAATGTTCTGCGTGCACTCGATGACAGGATGAATGCCCTTCTTCCGTGTCACGCCCGGGAATCGCTCAATCTCATCATCGCTGACAAAGCCTTTCGTCAGGAGATTCTGCGATATTGGAATTCCCTCATCGGTTTTCTCGATAGCCTTGCCCCTGTTGCCGGGGGCGAACATTCCCTGCCTGAGGCTGTCCAGATCCTTGGCGTACTCGCCCTCGCTGCTGAGCATCTGGCTTTCCTCGGTGAAGCCCAGCTTGTATGCCGCCCGGAGCCCTGCCATGCGGCCCTTTATCATCGCGGAGCTCGCCTCCTCAATGCCGCTCACATCACCCGCCGCGAACAGGCAGGGGACGCTCGTCTCTCCGTACTCATCGACTATCGGAACCTGCCCGCCACGCCTGGGGTTGTCCTCCATCGTGCAGCCGGTCATCTTGAGCAGCTGGCTCATCGGGCTCAGGCCGACCGCGACGCAGACCGTGTCCGCGTCAAAGCGGATTTCTGTTCCGGGGATAATCTTGAACTTGTCGTCCACCTTGCCGATGACGACACCTTCGACTTTCTCCGTTCCCTCGACCTTCTGTATCGTGTAGCCCAGGTAGAAGGGGACGCCTGTCCGCGCGACCTTCGCCGCATGGACACCATACCCGCCTATCCGTGGGGCGGCATCGACGAGGGCGACGACCTCGCATCCCGCCTGCAGGAGCTGGAAGCTCACGACGAGGCCGACGTTGCCGCTCCCCAGCATGAGGATTTTCTTTCCCGGCTTTATGCCGTGCAGGTTCATCAGTGTCTGGGCGGCTCCCGCGCCGATAACACCGGGGAGCGTCCATCCCTCGAAGGGAACCATGTTCTCCGCGGCCCCGGTCGCGATGATGACGGAGTCCGCCTTGTAGTGATGCACCGCACCGTCGTGGCTGACGGTCACTTCCTTGTTCTCGAAAATCCCTATGACGGTCGCGTCCAGTTTGACCTGCACGCCGGCATCGGATGCCTCTTTCAAAAGCTCCTCGCCGATGTTGAAGCCGCGTATCTTCGCCTTGTGCTCCTTGCTGCCGAAGAACTTGTGTATCTGCTTGAAAAGCTGGCCGCCGGGACGCGCGTTCTCGTCAAAGACACGCACGCTCATGCCGTGCCGTGCGGCTTCTATGGCCGCGCTCAGTCCGGCAGGCCCCGCGCCCACAACTATAAGGTTATATCGTTCCATAGCATTCTCCTACCATGACTTCTTGTTGGAGCAGCCGTACTGGGTCTCGACCTTCATCCCGGCTTTCAGCGGGGTAATGCAGGTCCTCGTGTTCGGCACTCCGTCCACGACCATGACGCAGTCCGTGCAGCGTCCTATGGCGCAGAAAATGCCCCGCGGCTTGTGCAGGCGGGCCGTTTCCCGGTGCTTGAGCACGCCCTCCGCGCGGAGGGCAGCGGCGACAGGCTCGCCTTCGTAGCCCTGCATTTCCTTGCCGTCAAACATGAAGCTGACGAGCTGCCCTTTCTTGGGCGTACCCAGAATAGGATGCTCGGTGATTCTTTGTCCTTCCATAATAAACCCCTTTCCTCTATGACCCCTGTTATTCTGGACGGGTGCCCGTGTTCTTTTCCGCGCTCACCGCCTCCACGTCGGGAACCGCATCTATGTGTAGCTTCTTGGCGAGCAGGGGGTAATGCCGCATCTGGTACAAATCCGTGTCCATAGCCATGACTTCCTTGATCGGGTATGCCTTGAACAGGGGTCGCTTCATCCTGAAGCAGACCCAGAAGAACGCATACAGGGCGAGCAGCAGGGAAACCGCGGCGAATATCCCGAAGATAATCAGGCGGTTCTGCATGTCGGGCGCGATGTTCCAGATCATGAAGAGGTTCCCGACTACGCCGACCAGCGGGATGAGAATTCCGAAGGGCAGCTTGAAGGTCCTCGGTGCCTTGGGCATCTTGAATCGCAGGACAATCACGTCTATGTGCAGGATGACATAGCAGAAAATCCAGAACACGCAGCCCGTGTTTATCAGGAAGACTATCTTTTCGCTCGTCCCCAGCCCGGTCGCGTTTATCGCAATCAGCGCGGTGGTGATGAGGATAAGCCCCATGTAAGGCGTATCGCTCTTGTTCCGCCGCATGAAGAGCTTGGGGAGCAGGTCAATCTTCGCCATGCCGAAGCAGAGCTGGCTCACCCCGAACATCGCGGTGTTCACCGTGCTGACGACCGCAAGCAGGGAGACGACCGTCATCCATGCCGTACCTGCTTTGCCGAGCAGGGCTGTTCCGTAGAGCATATGGGGGACGGTGCTCTCGCCCAGCTCTGCCCAGGGGGTATAGTGGCTGAAGCCTACGACGATGAATATCTGCATCACGAGGATTATCACCAGGCTCAGCACCATTCCGAGCGGCACCATTTTACGCGCGTTCCTGACCTCGCTTGAGATGGGAACGATGTACTCCACTCCGATGAAGAGGAAGAATGACAGTCCCAGGAGGGAGAATATGTCTCCGATGTCCGTGGAAAGGACTGCGGGCTGCTCCACGATTGTGGCAGGGTTCACCTTGATGCAGCCGAGGATTCCCATAATCACAAGCGAGCCGATGAGGGCATACGCGACGACGTTCTGAATCTTTGCGAACATATCCACGCCGCGAAGGTTCAGCACGAAAAGTATCAGTACAAGCGTGACCGTGTACACCGTTCCCGATACGGGTATGCCGAAGAGCGTCTCACCGATGACCGCGCTCAGCGTGTTGCCGAACATCGCCGCCTCGCTTGAGATGAGTATCATCTGGCAGGCAAGGAAGCCTCCCATGCTCGTTATAATCGTCAGGAAGGGACCCGCGCAGGCGAGCGTGAACTGCGCCATTCCGCCCGTCAGGTTCGGCATGAGGGCGTTCAGCTCGCATATCGACAGGGCCGTCAGTATGTTGAACGCGCATGCGACGGTCATGCTTATGATGAACGGGGTTCCTATCGCGCTGGAGCCCTGCCCGATTGAGAGCAGGCAGCTCGTCGCGACGATAAGGCCGACTCCCGTGGCAATGACGCTCGCAAGCCCCAAAGATTTCTGTTCCATAAAGGACCTCCTAGCTTTCCAGCTCCGTATGGAGCGCCGCTGACATCTGTACTTCCAAAAGCTGCGTGGGCCTGTTCAATGAGGAGACCGTCACGGCAGTGCAGAGGGGCATGACATCGTGGAATATCTCCGTGTATGCCTGCCAGCCGGATTTGTCGAATCCCGGCGTAAGGAAAATCTGAAGCTCATACACATCCTCTTTCTTTCCTCCGGCCTGCTCGATAATGCCGAGCTGTTTTTCCAAGACATACTTCATCTGGGCATAGGAATCTCCTTCCCCGTACACGAAGCCGTCCGGCTGCACGGAGGTCGTTCCGCCCACGAATATGAAATCCCCGACCCTGACCGCGCGGGAGTACCCCATCTTCTGTTCGAGGGGTGCGCCCGAAGAAAAATTCTTTCTTTTCATACTCATTTCTCCCCGGATATGAGGGCAGCCTCGCCCTCCTCGCCCGTGCGGACGCGGACGATGTCTGTCACGTCGCTGACAAAAATCTTTCCGTCCCCGATGTGCCCCGTGTACAGCTCCTTCTTCAGGAATTCAATCAGCTCCGGAACATCCTCTTTGGGGAGGACCATCATCACGACTTCTTTGGGAAGGAGCTGGATGTCTTGCTTTGCCTCCACCTCAAATTCCTGCGTGCCGTGCTGCACGCCGCAGCCCAGGACCTGATAGACGGTCATGCCCGTGATACGGAATTTGCCCAGTGCCTTCTGCAATGCCGTAATCTTTGATATGCCTGTTATAACCTCGACCCGTGAAAATTTCATAGTTTGTTTCCTCCATAAATAAAGCAGTAAATGCGAAAATCAAATCTGAGGTCTGCCCGACCTCCCGCAGGCAGACCAGAAAGATTATACGAACGTCACACGACCATCTTGGGGCTTTCCCAGAGCGGAAGCTTGGTTCCGATGCCCTTTGCCAGGGCGTTGCGGTAGACTATCGTTCCCCATGCGACATCCTCGACCGGCATACCGCCGACGGAGTAGACGACAATCTCATCCGGATCCCGGTGTACGGGAACTTTGCCCATCAGTATGTCGCCCAAGTCATCCAGCCTGTCCTTCGTCATCTTGCCTTCCGCGACAAGATCCTCGACCTTCACGGCGGGAATCGGAATCGTCATGAACGCATCGGGCTTGTACTCCTCTTCCCAGGCCTCGTAGAGCAGGATGTTGTCGGCGACGTTGCGGGCGCGCTTGATGATGAAGTCATCGTCAAACCTGAGCGCGGCGGTGGAGCATATCATGGCCCCCTTCTTGATCCACTCCTCCTTGATGTAGGGGTACTCGTCCAGCTTGCCCGTCGGGACGGAGGTGCTGACATACACGATGTCGCTGTCCCGGGTCGCCGCCTCTATCGTGTCCACGGGGATGAATTCCACCGAGGGATAGTCCTCTTTCGCTCCGGCAATAAAGCGCTCCAGGCTGCCCTTGCCGCGGCCCTTGACCTTGACGGTCTTGATGCCGGGGCGGACTGCCATAATCGCGGCGAGCGCGGTCTTGCTCATGACTCCGGGGCCGACGATTCCCGCGACCGTGGCATCCTCCTTGGCGAAGTATTTGAATCCCACTCCGGGTACTGCGCCGGTCCGGTAGGCGGAAAGGATGTTCGCGCTCATGTGGGCGACGGGTGCACCGGTGTCCTTGTCGTTCAGCGTCAGCATGAGGATGGAACGGGGCAGGCCCTTATCCCTGTTGTCAGGGTTGGAACCGTACCACTTGCAACCTGCCATGTCGAACTTGCCGCCGAGGTAGGCGGGCATGGCCATGAAGCGGCGGTCGGGGGCATCCGTCGGCATCTCCGGGAAAGGAGAGCTTACCGGGAAAGAGACCATCGTTCCGTGGCTGTTGCCATTGGCTCCGCCCATGCGGTAGTTGCCGACTTTCATCAGCTTGAACATCTCTTCCATCGCCTCAATGCAGCCCTTCATGTCCTTGACTCCGGCCGCGATCATGTCGTCCTCGCTGAGATACAAGAAATCGACCTTCGGATACAGTGCTTTTGCGTCTGCCATAGTTTTCTCCTTACAGTATTAAGATTTATAAACCACAAAAAAAGGCGCTGGCCCATCCCTGCAAGGGAAGAACCAACGCCTTTGTTGTCTTGCTGACAGCACTATAGCATATTGAAGAAATCGGACATTGTAAAAATCGGAACTGACTGGCAGGATTTCCCGCCTACACGTTCCGCACGTTCTCGGAATACTTTTTCTCCTCTATGACCTTCGCGTACTGGGACGGGGTCGTTCCCGTGAAGTCCTTGAACTCATGGATGAAGTGGGACTGGTCATAGAAGTCATATTCGGAAGCAATCTCGGTAAGGCTTCCGGCCTTCCCGCTGTGCATGTCGCCCAGCAGGAACTGCCGTTTGACGGTGGCGCACATCTGCTTGACGCTGTAGCCGACCTCCTGTTCGAATATCTTGTTGATGTAGCGGGACGTGTAGCCCGAAAGCTTTTCCAGCTCCTTCACCTTCACCATCCCCTTGTGCCGGATTATTATATCGGAGATTTGGGCGAACAGCTTCTGCTTCTCGCCGGACTTTTTCCCCGCCCCGCACAGCACCGGGAATTCCTGCAGGAAGGTCTGTATGCGGGAATCAAAATCCTTCTGCCTCCCCATGGCGGCACAGAAATCCCGCGCAAAGTCAAGCCCGTCAAGGATGAATATCTTCCCGACCGTTTCTTTTGCCGGGACACCGGGAATGGCGAACGCGCATCCCGGCGCGAGCCGCACGCCGAAATACTCTGCTCCCCTTTTTACGGAGAATGTCCGCTTTTCCATCGTGCTTCCCACAAAATGCGTCCTGACGGCTCCGTCCTTGTATTCAAACAAGAGGTTGCTGCAACCGTCTGTCAGGAGCGGTACGGTGATGTCCTCCTGCGTCTTGTTGGAGAAGCTAAAAAAATGCGATATGCCGTTCTCGAAGAGCACGTGCTGGCAGAAATCGTCTGAGTCCAGCACGAAATACGGCTGTATCGACATGAGGGGAGTTTTTTCCACGGTAAAGGCTCCTGAGGCATCCCCGCTACCCGTTCGAGAGCATCGGCTCCACGTCCTTGCCCAAGAGCTCCCTGTCCACGTAGTTCTTTGTTATGCGGGCAACGAGGGGGCTGAGCGACAGCACGCCGATGAGGTTCGGAATCATCATCAGGCCGTTGAAGGTGTCGCTCAGGTCCCATGCGAGCGAGAGGCTCATCGTGCAGCCAAAGAAGATGACCGCGACAAAGGCAATCTCATAGATGATTTTCGTCTTCTCGCCGAAGAGGTACTGCCATGCGGTCGCCCCGTAGTGGCTCCAGCCCAGCACGGTGCTGAACGCAAAGAGCAGGATGGCGACTGCGATGAACTTGGCACCATTGTCCCCGAACACCGTGCAGAAGGCCTCGCCGACAAGTCCCGCACCTGAGCTGCCTGAGAGCATCGCGCCCGTGTCCAAGTCAACGCACCCGGATGACAGGACGACGAGGGCGGTCAGCGTGCAGACGATGATCGTGTCAGCAAACACCTCGAAGATACCCCACATGCCCTGGCGGACAGGCTCCTTCACATTGGAGCTGGAGTGCACCATGACCGATGAGCCAAGCCCTGCCTCGTTGCTGAACGCCCCCCGCTTGAAGCCCCATGTTATCGCTTTCTGAAGCCCGTAGCCGGTAATGCCTCCGCCTGCCGCCCGCATTGCGAACGCCCCGCGGAATATCGCAGAGAATGCGGCGGGCACGGCAGATATGTGGAAGACGATGACGACTGCCGCTCCCAGTATGTAGAGCAGGGCCATGAAGGGTACGAGTTTCTCCGAGACGCTCGCGACCCGCTTGAGCCCGCCCAGAATGACGGCGGCAGCGATGAGCACGAGGGCGATGCCCGTAACCCAGGGGGCTATGCCGAACGCCCCCTCCATATTGCCAGATATGGAATTCACCTGGCTCATGTTCCCTATGCCGAAGCTCGCGAGCAGGCAGAAAACGCTGAACAGGAGCGCGAGCACCGTTCCTGTTTTCTTCATTCCCTTGTATCCGCCGAGGCCGTCCTTGAGGTAGTACATCGCCCCTCCGTGCCACTCGCCGTCTTTTCCTTTCTGGCGGAAGTAGATTCCGAGCACGTTCTCCGAGTAGTTGGTCATCATGCCGAACAAAGCCATAAGCCACATCCAGAATATTGCGCCGGGGCCACCCAGGGTTATCGCGGTCGCAACGCCGACGATGTTCCCCGTGCCGATTGTCGCCGCCATCGCCGTGCACAGGCTCTGGAACTGTGAAATGGCCTTGTTTTCCTTGGCGGTATGCGCCGTGACATGGGAATCGCGGAAAATTGCGCCCACCGTCTTCCTTATCCAGTGACCAAAGTGAACGAACTGGAATCCCTTGTTGACGCATGTCATGACGATTCCTGCGACGAGCAGAAGGGCAATCCCGAAGGTTCCCCAGACCACTCCGTTCACCGCGTTGTTAATCCTAGTGACAGCCTCTAGCATAGCATCTCCTTGGTATAGGGTTTAAAAACAAAAATGGCGCAGGAAGGTGGTCTTTCCACAGTCCTGCGCCATTGCAAGCAATGGGAGTATCGCAGAAATCAGGGAAAATGTCTAGGGGGAAAAGCAAGATTCAGAATTTTTTCCCTTGTCCGATTTTTACAATACAAAGGCCGGGCATTCAGAGAGAATATGCCCGCCAATCGAGGGGCATATTGCAAAGAGGCAGTAACACATGCGCGGGACGCGGTTACTGCCTCTTTTGCTTTTAAACTACAGCGAGAAGGAGGTCCGAAGATGCGCTTTCATCAGCCTTTTTTCTGCGAGGGCTTGCAGAATTATACCTGCCGTGAGACAGAAAGTCCGTACCAGCTTTTTTTTTCCGAATTCTCAACGGCGGCCTTGATTGACCGGTCCAAGAACCCCTTCTTCCTCAAGTGCATCCCGGACGGATGCGTTACGGTGATTTTCATTCAGAGCGATCGTTACCGCACCATCGAACTTCTGGGGACCACATTCTCTGCCAAGCAGCTCATAGCATATCCGGACTCATTGTACTTTTGTGTCCGTCTGCCTCCAGGGATGTTGCTTCCATATACACGCACATCAGGAAAGGCGTTGCAGACAAAGGATATTGCCGGAACCGAAATGTTCCTGCCCAGACTGAACCAAGGCATGGAACAACTTGCCAGGGATTTGCTCTCCGCTCCCTGTTTCGAAAAAAGGATGCAGCTGTTCTGCGCCTACCTGAATTCGCTGGACAGGAAAAGCTTCATGGTAAAAGAGAACGTTGCGGAGATAATCGACCGCATCTGCCAAAGCGGCGGGAACGTGAACATCCACGAACTGGCAAGGCAGATATGCTACTCTGAGCGGCAGCTCTCGCGCCTGTTCTCCGAAGCCCTTGGCTATCCTCCAAAGCTGTTTGCCCGCATCGTGCGCTTTCAGCACATCGTTGGGAGCATCCTGAAAAACCCACTTGAGGCCCAGTCGGCGGTGTCGCGCTTCATCGAAGACGCGAATTACTCCGATCAGGCGCATTTCCAGAGGGAGTTCAAGGAATTCACGACATTGACTCCCAGGGAATTCATGAAGCTTGCGGAGATGAAGGGCTACCATGCGCGGTGCGAGTCCTGCGGGGGAAGGCAGCATTGCATGAGAACGCTTGCATGAAGGCAGGGAGGAATCATGAACGAGGCTTCCCTTCTGATACAGGCATTCCTCATGCACAATTCTGTCCCGTTCACGCGCTACTGTCATCCGGCATGGATTGAACGGAGCCAGTGGAGGACATCGCTGAAAAAAATGAACGTCACGAGCACTCCGGTAAAAAGCATACTGGCGAGTGACAGGATCGGGGACAAACTTCTCATGGGCGTATTCCCGGAACTGGATGCGGATGAGCATTCCCTTCTCAGGACAATGCCGTCCACCGTTTCCTTGACAGCTTCTCAGGAACAGGAAACCCTCGCTTCATTGCGCTGCGAGAAACGCCTGCTGTCCCCTCTTTCCCTCATATTCAGGATGGAAGGGAACATACTCCTTTACATTCCCGAAGACCTGGAGCTTTGCGAGTACCTGTCTTTCCCCTGTGCGGATGCAACGGAGACAGTCGTCCTTGCAAGGCTTGATTTCCTTGGAAGCTTTGTCCCGGCGGCAGGAATCAGCGTCATGCATGTGCAGCCATACTACTGACGCGCGTCTTTTTTCTTCAATAATATTTGTGATGAACGCTTCATACTCTTAGGAAAATCAATTTCTAGGGAGGTATCCATGCGAATTGACCAGCATCCCATTCTGGGAACGTATGACAAAGGAACTCCTGTCAAATTCACCTTTGACGGGAAGGAACTGGAAGGCTATTCCGGTGAGTCCATCGCAGCAGCCCTCAAGGCCGCCGGAATCATGATTCACCGCTACACAAATAAAAACCACAAGCCCCGGGGTGTATTCTGCGCGATCGGAAGATGCACCGACTGCGTTATGATCGTGAACGGAGAACCGAACGTGCGCACCTGCATCACGCCGTTGGAGGCTGGAATGGACGTAAAGACCCAGTACGGTGTTCAAGACAGGGACAACAGCTCCTGGGCAAAGGAGGTGGCACAATGAAAAGGCATGAGCTTATAGTCATAGGTGCGGGCCCGGCCGGGCTGAGCGCGGCGATTGAGGCACGGAAAAACGGCATGGATGCCGTGGTTTTCGACGAGAACTCACGGCCAGGCGGGCAGCTGTTCAAGCAGATACACAAGTTCTTCGGCAGCAAGGAGCACCACGCAAAAGAGCGCGGCTTCATGATAGGCCGCTCGCTCCTCAAGGAAGCTGAAGACCTAGGCGTAAAGGTCGAGCTTCACTCCACGGTGATGGGCATCTACGAGAACAAGGAAGTCACCGTCAAGCAGAACGGCGAGGTCCACCATTACAAGGGCGACTACATCATCATCGCAACGGGAGCCGCCGAGAACATGATTCCTTTCAAGGGATGGGATACCCCCGGAGTGATTGGCGCAGGTGCGGCACAGGCAATGATGAACCTGCAGGGAGTGCGTCCTGGCAAAAAAATCCTCATGGTCGGGAGCGGCAACGTCGGTCTTGTCGTCAGCTTCCAGCTGCTTCAGGCTGGATGCGAGGTCACTGCCGTCATAGATGCGGCCCCCCGCGTCGGAGGCTACGGAGTCCATGCGTCCAAGGTTGCCCGCACGGGTGTTCCCTTCTACCTCTCCCATACGGTCATTGAGGCGAAAGGCGGCGACAGGGTTAGGAGCGCGGTCATCGCGGAAGTTGACAGCCACTTCAAGCCGATACCGGGAACCGAGAAAGAGCTTGACGTGGATACGATATGCATCGCGGTGGGTCTGACCCCGATGAGCCAGCTCGCGGGCAACGCGACATGCAAGATGGAGCTGATGCCCCAGAAGGGCGGCAACGTCGCCGTCTGCGATGAGAACGGCGAGACCAGCGTCAAGGGCATATACTGCGCGGGCGATGTCGCGGGCATTGAGGAAGCGAGCTCTGCGATGATTCAGGGAAAGAAGGTCGCGAACCACATCTGCATGAAGTCCGGTTACATAAGCGAGGACGAGGCCGAGACGAAATACCACGGCTATCAGGCCTCCCTCGGCGAGCTCAGGCAGGGGATGTTTGCCCCCAAGAACAAGGGGCGCAACGACTGGACTGCTACCGATGAAGGCTATGCGATTTCCCGGAACCTCCTTGCGAAAGGCTTCGTTACGGAGGAGGAGCTCAAGGCTTTCCCCGCCGCAAGCTACGAGAAAGAGGGTGTGCACCCAGTCATCGAGTGCACGCAGAACATTCCCTGCAATCCCTGTCAGGAAGCATGCAAGTTCGGCTGCATACTGGTGGGTGCGAACATCACCCGGATTCCCGGCGTGGACACGGCAAAGAAGTGTTCCGGCTGCGGGATGTGCGTCGCGACCTGCTCAGGACAGGCGATATTCCTTGTGAACAAGGAATATGAGAAAGGTTACTCCAGCGTGACCTTCCCCTATGAATTCCTCCCGATGCTTTCGAAGGGGGACAAGGGCAAGGCCTTGGACAGGAGCGGTGCGCCCGTATGCGATGCGGAAATCATCGACGTGAAGGATTTCCCTGCGATGGACAAGACGGCTGTCGTGACGATGAAGGTCCCGACGGAATACGTGAATACGGCGCGGTTCTTCAAGCTGGATTCTGCAAAGTAAAGGAGTGAAAGCGTATGGCAAAGATGATACGGACGGCCCGCAAGGAGCCGTTTGAGGAAAAGCCGGGCGATGACATGATTATCTGCCGCTGCGAGGAAATCACGCGGGGTGAGATACGACGGGCAGTATATGACGGCATGAGCACCATCAACGAGGTCAAGCGTTACCTCCGCAGCGGGATGGGCCTGTGCCAGGGGCAGACCTGCCAGCGGCTCGTGCAGGGAATCATTGCGGGCGAGCTTGGGATCCGGCCCGGTGATGTGGGGATGATACAGGGCAGGGCACCAGTGCGCCCCGTGGAAATAGGCATCTTCGCGCAGAACGTCACGGACGTTAAGGAGTCATGATTATGGGAGAGAAAAGACAGGCTGACGTAATCATCATAGGCGGCGGAATCATGGGCTGCTCCACGGCCTACCGCCTTGCCCAGAAGGGGCTGGATGTCCTTGTCCTTGAGAAAAAAGAGATAGGCAACGGCGGCTCCTGCCGCAATGCGGGCGGCGTGCGCCAGTCCGCGCGTGACCCCAAGGAGCTCCCCCTCGCCATGTATGCGGTCGCGAACATCTGGCCGGGACTGAGCGACGAGCTCGGCGTGAACGTGGAATACGTCCAGAAGGGAAACATCCGCCTGGGCCTGACCGAAAAGGACATTAAGGTGCTTGAGGCGCACACGGCAAAAAGCACGAAGGTGGGACTTGACGTGAAGATGATTTCCGGCGATGAGGCGCGGGAGATCTGTCCCTACATGTCCAAGGAGATTATCGCGGCGAGCTGGTGTCCCACGGACGGGCATGCCAACCCGCTCAAGGCGACGCTCGGCTATTACCGCAAGGCCCTCGGGCTGGGCGTTACCTTCGTGACCGGCGTGCGTGTCCTTGAGATTCAGAAGGTGAAGGGGCGGGCACGGAAGGTCGTCACCTGCGACGGGATTTATGAGGCGGATCAGATACTCCTCTGCGCGGGATACGAGTCACGCGCCATCGCGAACACCGTCGGAATCGATGTCCCGGTCGAGCGGCAGTTCAACGAGGTGCTCGTCACGGAGGCAATGCCTCCGATGTTCGACATCATGCTCGGCGTTGCGGGCGGAGAGTTCTACGGGCACCAGAGCGAGCACGGAAGCTTTGTCCTCGGAGGGAACAGCGGCCTTCAGGCGTTCACATCCAACAATGCAGGGGAGAACTTCGTCACGAACTCCCTCACCGCACCGAGCATATCGCGGGGAATAATGCGCTACTTCCCCTGCCTCAAGAACGTCAAGGTCGTCCGCACCTGGAGCGGCTGGTATGACCAGTGCATTGACGTGCTGCCCGTCATAGACAACGTGAAGGAAGTCCCAGGGCTTACGGTCGCATTTGGTTTCAGCGGGCATGGCTTCGGAATCTCCCCGGCGGTATCGCTCGCAATCACGGAGCTTATGACGGAAGGAGAGTCCAAGACCATCGACATAAGCGGTCTCAAGTACGACAGGTTCAAGACCAAATCTTAAAAAACACAGGCCATTCTTCTTGCCCCGGTGCTCTTCTCCCTATGGGTGCCGGGGCTTTCTTTTTCACGATTAAAAATATACCTCTGTCCTTTTTGTTCAATAAACTTTCCTTTTATTTCGTCATACTTCAGTCAACAAAACAAAACAAATGCTTTCCTGCTGAATGCAGGAATCGCAGGGTACAGGAGGTATTCTATGGGTTACCCGAGAGTTGATTTTTTGTATCTGAGTGAACCAGATATGATTAAGGCAGGTGTGCGGGATGTAATCGGCTGTACCGATTGCATGGAAGAGGTCGTCAAGCTTTTGTACAAGGGCGACTACCGGATGGGCGGTGAGAGCGGAAATTCTCATGGCTGCATGGTGCAGTTCCCGAAGGATCCGGCTTTCCCGAACATGCCCAAGGACGGCCCCGACCGCCGCTTCATGGCGATGCCGGCATATCTTGGCGGACAGTTCGATATGGCTGGCTGCAAGTGGTACGGCTCAAACGTAGACAACCGCAACAAGAAGTTGCCACGCTCATGCCTCATGCTGACGCTGAACGACAAGGAAACTGGTACCCCTGTAGCCCACATGAGTGCAAACCTCGTGAGTGCATACCGTACCGCCGCTATACCCGGCGTTGGTGTAAAGCTTATGGCCAAGAAGGACGCGAAGGTCCTGGGGATCGTCGGTCCTGGATTCATAAACAACGTGACCATAGAGACTTTCGCCGCACTCCGTCCCAGTCTGGACACGCTCAAGATAAAGGGAAGGGGAAAACCCGCGATTGACCGTTGCATCGAGTACGTCAAAGAGCATTGCCCACAGTTCAAGAACTTCATCGTGTGCGACAGCATCGAGGAATGTACGAAGGACAGCGACATCATGAACTTCGCGGTCAGCACCCCGACGGGCGGTTCCGAAACCTATCCGTGGATTGATCGGGAGTGGGTCAAGCCCGGTGCGCTTATCTGCACGGTCGGCGCACTGAACACGAGCGAGGACTTCATCGCCGACCCAAAGACCAAGCTTGTCGTTGACAACACCAAGATGTACGACACTTGGGCGGAGGAATACCCCTACCCGACGTTCGAGAAGTGGTTCATCTTCGGCTCCAAGTTCACGGACATGATTCACGACGGAAAGCTCACGAAGGATCGCATGGAGGACATCGGAGCGATTGCGGCCGGGGCGATTCCGGGCAGGGCGAGCGATGACCAGATTATCCTGTATTCAATCGGCGGCATGCCGGTCGAGGATGTGGCATGGGGCAAGACCATCTATGAGCGCGCGCTTAAGATGGGAATAGGCACCAAGCTGAACCTCTGGGAGGAGCCGTACCTGTATTAGTTTTTTTGCCATCGCGATTCCTGTTCCGGCAGAAATTGCGGTGGCAGTTCTGAGGAGGAATAAAAAATATGGAAAACACGTTTCTTATAAATTCCCTTTTCGTGCTGGTCGCCTCTGCACTGGTCTTCATGATGCAGATGGGATTCGCCTGCTGTGAGAGCGGCTTCAGCCGGGCGAAGAATGCCTGCAACATCTGGCTCAAGAACTTCTGCGACTTCTGCGTCGGCTCGCTCGTGTACTACGTCGTGGGTTTCGGCATCATGTACGGGAAGGACTTCCACGGCATTATCGGTACGACAGGCTTTTTGAACCCGCTCGCGCAGGACCTTGAGGTCTGGCAGGGCATGGAAGGGACGTTGAGCCCGCACATCTACCTGCTGTTCCAGACGATGTTCTGCGCCACCGCCGCCACGATAATAAGCGGTGCGGTCGCGGAGAGGTTCAAGTTCAGCACCTACCTCGTGGTCAGCGCGCTGATGTCCGGCATCATATATCCGGTGATAGGCCACTGGGTGTGGGGCGGTGGCTGGCTTTCACAGCTCGGATTCTTTGACTTTGCGGGAAGCGGTGCCGTTCACTCCGTCGGGGCCTTTGCCGCACTGGCGGGAGCCTTCCTCGCAGGGCCGAGGATCGGAAAGTACATCGACGGGAAGTCGCAGGCCATTCCCGGCCACAACATCCCCATGGCGATGCTCGGTGGCTTCATCCTGTGGACGGGCTGGTACGGGTTCAACCCCGGAAGCGAGCTTGCCTTTGACGAGACCACGCTGTACACGACAATAACGACGACCTTCTCCGGTGCGGCGGGAGGAATCGTTGCCCTCTTCTTTACCTGGGCACGGTACAAGAAGCCTGACCCGACGCTTGCCCTGAACGGTGCGCTCGGTGCCCTGGTCGCCGTCTGTACGGGAGTCGCGGAGATAAGCATCTTCGGTTCCGTCATCATCGGAATCGTGAGCGGAATTCTCCTGCCCCTCAGCGTTGAGTTCGTGGACAAGAAGCTTCATGTGGACGACCCTGCCGGCGCAATATCCCTGCACGGGGCGAACGGTATCATCGGTGTGCTTGAGGGCGGGCTCCTGTCTACGTCGCGCGGGCTTTTCTACGGGCACGGGATACAGAGCTTTCTTGTGCAGCTGCTCGGAATCGCGAGCATCGGGGCATTCGTTCTGATTACGACCTTCGTCATGTTCTATATACTGAAAAAGACGATGGGCATCCGCGTGACCAAGGAAGAGGAGCTGGACGGACTGGACAAACACGAGCATGGAATGATTGCCTACATAAACTAGGAGGGCGTAAATGGCAAATATGTACAATGTCACTTTGATATTCAACCCGGACAAGCTGAAGGCTGTCATCAGCGAGTTCAACAAGCTCGGCATCACGGGCATCACGGTCACCCACGTGGAGGGCTGCGGGGCACAGCATGGATTCAAGGGCTATTATCGAGGGGTGGAAACCGAAATACAGCTTTTGCCAAAAGTCAAGGTTGAGGTAATCGTCTCCGCGATTCCCGTTGACAAGGTAATCGAGACTGCCGCGGCAGTGCTGGACAGCAAGGAAATCGGAGCCGGCAAGATATTCGTGTACGATGTGGAGAAAGTTTACCGCGTCCGCACGAAGGAGACGGACTTCGACGCGCTGCAGGACAAACGTTCCTAAAGCAAGACCGATTCCTTCAATATCTTTTTGCGGGAATCGGTCAAGATGATAGCACGTAAATCACATTATTCGTATAGGAGATTAGTATGGAATTCAAGCGCAAGAACATTCACGGCGGAGCGGCATACGAGGATGTCGCAGGATACTCCCGCATCGTTATCGCCGGGCCGTTCGTCTACGTTTCGGGGACGACTGCCGTTACCCCGGAAGGAACCGTCTACGGTGAGGGAAGCCCCTACGAACAGGCGAAGTACGTTTTCACCAAGCTCGTCAAGCTGCTGGAAGAAAACGGCGTAAAAAAAGAGGAGGTCGTCAAGGTGAACATCTACGCGACCAGTTCCTCCTACAACAGTGAAATCACCAAGGCCTACTCCGAGTTCTTCAAGGAGTCCAGGCCCTGCTGCACCTGGCTGGGCATAAAGGAGCTGAACCGTCCCACTCAGCTTGTGGAAATCGAGATGCAGGCCATAATCGGCTGCAAGTGACTTTGGCTGACTGGTAACAATTGCTACCATACCGTTTCAGGCACAGCGGGTGTGCGCGCTGTGCCGGGGGCTGACGCAATGGGGTGTCAGCCCCTTTTTGTTTCTGCACTTTAGACAGTCGGTGACTCCACCACGATTGGCAGGGATGCCACAGACTTCCCGTAGCGTTTCGCGCCGGGCTTGGTGACAAGCTTCACCTCGTATTCCCCCGACTGTATGCCGGACGGAACATACGCCTCAACGACATTTGTACCGATTCGGTTGTATGCCTCTACGCGGGTTTCGTTCTTGTCAGAGTCTACAAGGAAAACACCTTGCTTCTCATCTTCAATGTCAAAAGAAAGGTTCTTTCCCTTGACGCACAGCATGGCACCAGCCATGAAAAGCAGCTCCTCGCTTTCCTTCCCGTCCTTCTGTTTGGAGCACAGCTCCGTGATGGAAGGAAGGGTGACATAGCCGTTCCCTGCCAGCTTGTAGGCAGCAGCCTTCTCCATCTCAGCGGCAGAGTCGCTCTTGAACTTGAACACAGCCGAGATGCGATGGTTTGCCGTACCAGGGACGAATCCGTCGTTCAGCCTGCGGACGGTCCCGTTTGCCTTGTTGAACACATAGCCGAACGGCAGCTCCACCTTGTAGCCGAGGTTCACGAAGTGCTTCACGCGGTTGTCCAGAACGGTGAGCACGGCACGGACATCGGCATCGGTCAGCGTGGAGTTGTAGCCCACGATTTCCTTTACGAGCTGGTTCCCGTCCAGAATCTGGTCAACGGTGCTCCTAAAGCAGTATTTGTCTTTTCCCTCGGCAACGTCGAGGGAATTCTGATATGTAAAAACGTTAAGCATGTAAAAATCCTTCTTCTGCTATTATGTCGCGGCAGAAGTGTCGCACGGGATTTCTCCCGGAATCTTTCACGGCAACAATGCGCCGTCCATCCACAATGCCAGACCGGCACAACTGGCTACAGCCCGGCATTTGACAAAAGAAGAAGGATAAACTATAATACATACATCCGTTTTGTAAGATTTCGGTTCATCCGACTTCTTGCCCAAAGCCGCATTAAGTTTTACCAGAACTTAGGCGGCTTTCTTTTTTTCAGGCACAATCATAGGCCTACCTCCTCATACAGTCCCGTTCAGGACCTCGTTTATCTTCAAAAGCTGCTCTTCCGTCAGGCTCGCAGCTTTTCCCGCGAAATTCAGCACAACCTCCTTTGCAAGACGGTTCTTGTTGATTTCCTCCATATTTATCTGCAGGACCTTCCGCTCCGCGTCAAGCTCCGCATTCTTCAGCTTCTGCCCCTCGCCCTCGCTCAGGCCGTACAGCGAGCAGATTTTGTCCGTCAGCCCCGCCGGAATGTCCCGGGTCCCGCTCTCTATGGCCGAAAGATAGGAAGAGTTAAGGCCCAGCCTGTGCGCCATGTCCCTGAGCATCTCCTCCTTCTCTATCCGCAGGTGCTTCAGGAACTTCCCATACTCCCTACCCTTTTCCGAATCAGCCATCATATCCTCCGTGATAGCAATATAGCAAGTTTAACAATATTTGTCAAGGTGTTAATTTTGAAAATAAAAGAAAATTTTCTAAACAGACAATAATCCGGACAGAAGCCGTCGAATTACCGCTTCTGCCGTCAGTTCTTCCAGACATGCTCACGGTGGTAGGCCAGGAATGGCTTATGCCCTTCCTCTAGCCACCTGAGACTGAGATGCGGCGACAAGCCAAGGGGGCTCAGGTCGGAAGGCTCCAGATGGGAGCTAATCATTATCAGCCCCTCATCCGTAAAGGAGATGTAGCCTTTGTCAAACAGCGCGTCCAAATTCGCCGTCAGCAGGAAGCCGTTGTACACGTTCAACCGCTCCGCATCGCTTTCGCAGTCTTTCCAAGGCTTGGCATGGCTTGCCCGCAGCGCGTCTTTCAGCATGCAGCCAGTCACGGCGCAGGAGCCTCCCCAATAGTTCACGAGCGCATCGCGGTAGATGTCCTGGCCCACGCGCTCCTTCACAAGCCTTTCCGCCTCAGTATGTTGGATTCCCGCATCAGAAAATTCGGAAAGCTTTTTCCGGTAGCTCTCAAGCGGCGTGTCCGGCAGGGAAGCAAAAAGCTCCGCAGCCCGCCTGAGCACGGCACGAATCTTGTAGACCTCGTCATGTGAAAAGACGAATTCCCCGCCGGAAGCAAGCCTGACAGAGCTGTCCAAACGCGCCGGGTCGAGCCTCCTGCTCAAGGACAGGTTGAACAAATCCTGCCCGTCCTTCTGAATCCGGGCAGTCTCCCCGAAGAACGAACTGAACAACTTTACGCTGCCCTCTGATGTTTCCGCCGCAATCTCCCATCCGGCATCCCTCGCATATTTTTCCAGTATGGTCCGCTCTACCGTAGTCAAGCTCATAGCCACCACCTCACTTTAGCGAATACGTCCTGTTCTTGTTTGCGCCATTGGCGACAATCTTCCCTTCCTCCGCAAGTTCAGAAAGGTAAACTTTCGTGCGCGAAATCTTCAGCCCGATTTCCAGAGAAATATCCTGTGTCTTTGAATTAGGATGCTCCGCCAGGTAGCTGACAATCCGAGCCCTAAACTTCTCGGATTTATCGCCATTTTTATCGCCGTTTTCCTGATTTATCGCCGTTTTTAGCAGTTTATCGCCACTTTTATCGCCGTTTTCCCGATTTATCGCCGTTTTTTCGGATTTATCGCCACTTTTATCGCCGTTTTTCTTGTAGGAGGGGCGATAAAAGTTCACCCTAAGCATGTCCCCGATTTCAAGGAACTCCGGACGGGCCACCCCGTACTCGTCGCACTGGGCAAAAATCCGCTTAAAGCCCGACCCCCAGCCTTCCAAGACATCTATCTTTTCAAGAGTACGTGCCAGTGTTTTATTGCGGATGGAAGAACGACCTGACAAAGCTTCTTCCAGAGTCAAAGAACCGTAAATGCTGCCGGGAGAAGAAATTTCAACTCGGTCATCGTAAACTGCAACCTGAACGCTGGAACTCATCTGATAATTGCGATGAATCACTGCGTTGATAATTAGCTCACGGATTGCCTTTGGCGGAAGTTCATATTTTTCTTTGTGAACAATTTCGTTTATCTCCACAGCCATGCTAAGATAATTCAAGACAAACTTATAAGCTCCATCTATCTGCTCGCAAAGTGGACCTTCGTATTCTTTCTTATCAAGAAAATCGACGCGCTCCGTTCCGCGGAACCGAGCGCATTGAATGCGTGAAGTATAATCATGCTTACCCAAAAGAATTGCATAGGCATTTGTTGCAACGTCTTTTTTGTTTCCTGTAAGAAGATTCAGATTCTCCAAATCTTTTCTTGTAATCTTTCGTTCAGCGCGCTCAGAAAAATCTTTACAAAGATATTTTATATCTTCGTCTTCAACTTTCAGCGAAGTACAAGGAAATTCGTCATAATAAACATGACGACCACGATTTGTAAGTTCATCTAAAGCAGTCCAGTCAGCATTTCGAGTTGTAGCTCCAAGACGGATAAATGTACCGTTTTCTTTTCCCATAGATTTTATGTAATATGGAGTTGCGTTTCCGGGGAACACATTCACAATCAAAAGCTGGGCATCGTCCACCATCTCGGCAGTAATGTCAAACATAATCTGCGGCTCGCACATCTTGCCGATGGTGTCGGCTATCCTGTCCTTAAGCTCGAACAAATCGACGGACTTGCCGATTCCGACAAATTCCCGGCTGTTGCTCACGCCAAGGACAAACTTTCCCCCGGCCCCGTTCGCAAAGGCGACAATGGTCTTTACCCATTTCTGCGATTCAAGGGGAAGCTCCACCTTATATTCCAGCGTGCGGCTCTCACCGTTCTGTATTTCTTCCTGTAAGGTCATTTAGCCCCCCTCTTTTTTCCTTTGCTTTAATTATATATTTATCATATTGTATTGAAAATTTTGAGTTGTTAAAAGGTGATTCATTTTCATTTTCAAATTTAAACAATTTTCCAAGATTTAAGACTTTGGGTTTCGTATTTAATTTAAGAAACACAAAAAAAACTTCATAATGTTCAGGATCTTCTAATGCAGTAGAGAACTCATTATTCGAAAAATCAAATTCTATTTGATCGCCAGTTGTTGCTTTTACTTCAACCATTATTTTTTCATTCTTATCATTTATATATATAAAATCATATCCAAGAGAATCATCACCAGCATGAGGCAAGCCATACTTAACTGCATTTTCAGAGAGCCATTCTACGACAGTATATTTTTGAGCAAGTGTTTCATATACTGCTATCTCTCCAGCAAGTCCTATTATTTCTTTAGTGTCATTTAAATTGCCTGTTTTATTTCCAGTGCCAAATTTATGGCCTGTTGAATTCCATTTTTGTGTCTTAGCTCCAATTCCTTCTGTTTCAACATCAGATTGATATTCAGGATCTTTTGCCAGATCTTTAGCTTCAGATAATATCTCTTCAGCACTCTTTTTAGGTTTTTCAGCTGATGTGTTTCTTCCTTCTTTTGCTTTTAGATCATCCAAACAATCAAATAACAAATACAAATCAAGCTTTTCAGAAGTATATTTTCCTTGTAATTCCGAATACAAAGAAGAAGCATCTTTCTTTTCATTTATGATAACTTCTAAGTTTCTACCTCCTATTTTACGCAAATCAGAACATTTTACATTAAAAGCAGTTTCAAATTTTTCTTCTATGCTTTCATTTACAGAATTTGAAAACTCTATTTTATAAGGTAAATAATTATGCTTATCCGATTCGAACGCTTCGAGCTGCTTCCCTTCTTTGTATTTTTCATATAAGTACAAGAAATACTCTTCTTTTAAGTTTACTTTTAATTCATCAAATTTACGTTGATAATATTCAGTTATATAAATTTTATCTGCGGTTTGTTTATTATAGTCCTCAACATCAACCTTAAGATATTTAAACAGTTCTATTAAAGAAGGAATTGTGTCAATCTGATTGATATGGTCATAATCAAATTTATTTTCCCACGCTCTATCAACACCGAGAGAATCGATTATATCAACTACAGAGGATTCCTCTAAAAGATGAATATTTTTAATACTGGCAATAGAAATCCAGAATTCCTGTTTACTATTAAAAATAACCTTCAGCTTTTTTTGTGCTTGTTCAATATATTCTAACACTTCTTCACCTTTTGTATTTATCAATAAATTTCTCCTTCTTTCATGAGATGAAGAAAATAAAGAGCTAAAAAAAGCCAAATCATTACTTAAATCTAAAACAGTCGAAACAATTTCCGCTACAGCATCTGCAAAATATGGATTAGATTCAATTTCCGTATAACGAGTACAACTATCTGGAATCTTTATGTAAGCAATTTTCCTCTTGGTTTCATCTGTTTCATTTAGATATACAGTTTGATAATCATCTAATTTCACAGATTTGATCTCATCATTAATTGGAAAATCTACCGTTAAGGAGTTTGCCACTATAATATTTAGACGATTTAGTTTTCTTAAATCGGTATCAGATTCATTAGTAATTAATCTTGATGCCAACAGGTACACTTTAAACTCTTCAAAATTGGAATTAAATTGTTTATTAATATTCGAATTGATAAATTCTTTTGATACTATCGGATGAATATCCCCTAACAATTCAACACCAAAAATATCTTGAACTCTACCTTGTCTGTAATCATAGACTAGCATAGGAAATTCATTTAAAATTTTTTCACTAAACAATTTATTTGGTGTATATTTTGCCTCTTTTACAGAAACATATTTCTTTTCCCCATTCACAGTAACAAGAACTTTTCCTTCTGAAATAAATTTCAGATAATTACACCCCTTTTCTGAAAGAGTTTTATCTGCAGTTCCTTTCATTTTATTGTATATAGATTTTCCGTACCTACATTCTTTATCGAGTTCCGGCAGTTTTAGAAGTAATTCATATTTTACATTAGTTTTTAAGTCCATAAATATTTCAGATACCCCTATCTTCTGCAACAAACCGTATACTTCACTTAAAGAGGCAGAAGGACAATATTCCTTAATATCCGAAATAGATATTTTAGGAGAAGCTATTACGCTTTTTACTTTCATTTCTTCTAAACAACAATGAGCAGAATCAAAAAAG
>JAILON010000086.1 GCA_024690865.1 Treponema sp.
GCAACGCGCCTGTACCAGCCTGAGAGACATACTCCTCTTCGTTCTTAAACTCTGATATATCCATGTTTTTACTATACCACGAATCCGCTAGGTTGGAAAGGGCCTGACAGCCCCGCTATAAAAAAGTGCGGCAGTTTTCCCCCAATATCACTAAATGACACCGGCGGATGCTACAGTGTGTTCAGATTCAGTGAACGGAGGAAACCATGAGCATGAGCACAAACTGCCTTTTGCCGGTAAAAAGCCTGTCCAAGAAGGAGGCCCTTGCCACAGCCTGTTTCTTTTATGAAATATGCACGGAACTTGAGGAATTCCGTAACATAGAAGAATGCCAGACGCTTTACAAGGCCCTAGTCTCTGCCCTTTCATGCAAGAAACACGCCGCAAAGGTCATCGATGCCTTTATCCAGCGTCACGTGAGGGACAAGAAGCTGACACCGCTGGATGACAATGCCGAGTCCCGGTACATCTATGATTTCAGGGGCAAACTGCGCGAAGCCTACAAGGAAGATTCCACCGTCTATGACAAATGCGGCTCATGGTCAAGCGACAGCGAGCAGGACGTCAACCTGCTCCGGGCCGTCTTTGCGGCCGAGCAGAACGTGTTCCCCAAGCTGCTCTTCTGTACCTTCTTCTGCAAGGGCGACGCGAGGCGGAAGACCTTTACGATTCCCGACGAATTCGATATTCCCCCGGAGATTACCGCACTCGCGAAACGGACGGACCGGGTCAAGTTCTTCGCCGACTCGTTCAGACTGGACACGAACGAAGCCCTCCTCCTGAACACGGCCTACTACTGCTACAGCGTCAAGGAACTGAACGGAGTCCTGAAAGCTCTTGGCCGCCGGGACACGCAGGTAAGCCGTCTGCATCTATACGCGCTCTGCACGGGCATAAGCGAGAAGGAAGTCAAGAACCTGCTCAGGAAGGACAGGAAGCTCCGCACGTTCGGTATCATGAACAAGGATGGCGAGCTTGAGGAGGATGTGCTTGACTGCATCCTTGCCGGGAACATAGACGCGTTCTTCTGCGACGTGCTCAAGGAGGACGAGCGGAAGAATGCCTACGCGCTGGACACATTCTCCGTAAAGCAGGATGTCAGCTCGCTCGCCGTCCGGCTGCTCAACGGCAACGGGGGAATGAGCCTGCTGCTGTACGGGTCCGCCGGGACGGGCAAGACCGAGTACGCACGCTCCATTGCCAGGGAGGCGGGGCTTACCCCCTACGTGTTCAAGAACGAGCTGGAACTTGACGGCGATGACGACAAGAGCGGAAATCATGCGCTCTGCCGCCTGAACTGCATCCTCTCGCTGCCGCGCAAAGATTCGGTTATCATCGTCGATGAGGCGGAGACCGTGCTCAAGACGCAGGGCTCTTTCTTAGGCATGGGATTCAGCCTGCCCCAGAAGGGAACGGTCAACAAGATGCTTGAGAACAGCGTGAACAAGGTCATCTGGATCCTGAACTACACGCGGGAGCTGGACGAGTCCACGCTCAGGCGCTTTACCTATTCCATCCGCTTCAACAAGATGGGCCGCTCCATGCTCAGGAACATTGCGGACAGCAAGCTCAAGGCCGTCAAAATGAGCGGAAGCCTGCACACGGAGCTCGTTGACCTGTGCGGGGAATACCGCGTGACCGGGGCTTCCGTGGACAACATGGTCAGGGCCGTGCAGGGCATGGATTTGTCCTCCTCATGCGAGGAGCGGGTCGTCAGCGACGTGCGCAAGGTCCTTGAGGCGAATTCCATGCTCCTTTCCGGGCAGAAAAGTATGCGCGACACCGTGCGGTCAAGCTACGATCTTTCCGTCTTGAACACCAGCATGCCGGCAGCGGACATCGTCGGCATGGTGGAGAACGCGCTGGACTATGCAGAGCGGAATGGAACGGAGGACAGCGGCATCAGGATGCTCTTTTACGGCCCGTCGGGAACCGGCAAGACAGAGCTTGCCCGCTACATCGCGGAAAAACTCGGCAGGAAAATCCTCCTGAAGCGGGCAAGCGACATACTGGGCAAATATGTCGGAGAGAACGAAGCAAACATTCGGGAAGCCTTTGAGGAAGCAGAGGCCTCCGGGGATATCCTTCTGTTCGATGAGGCGGACAGCTTCTTCTCCGACCGGAATTCCGCAGTCCGTGGCTGGGAGCGGACGATGGTGAACGAGTTCCTGACCCAGATGGAAGAATTCCACGGCATCCTGATCTGCACGACCAACCTGCGCAGCATCATGGATGCCGCCATGCAGCGGAGGTTCCACATCCTCACCGAGTTCAAGCCCCTTACCGGGGAGGGGATACGGACGCTGCTCAGGCGATTCTTTGGCAGCTATGCCTTTGACGGCAGGGACATACGGAGGCTGTCAAACTACGGAAGCATCACTCCCGGCGACTTTGGCGCGCTGGAGGGAAAGCTGCGCTTCATGCCACAGGAAAGGATAAGCCCTGCCCTGATTATAGACGAACTGTGCAAGATGCAGGAGGAAAAGAATGGCACGACTTCCAAGACGATTGGCTTTTCGGCGTAGGCATTTAAGAAGCAGGCAGCTTGCAGAAAGAAAAGAGAGTGCAACGAATCCGAACGCTGCAACCCCGGTGAATGAGCTTCGGGTAGAGTTCGGCAGAATCCTGTTCGACATGATCCGCTATGACCTGATGGAAGAAATAACCGCAAGCCTGTCGCACGTATTCGATGAGTTCGTCAAATGCGGCTGCATAGAACGGCCTTCCATCAGGCTGCTGGAGAGCGAGCACGTTGCTCCAAAGGAGTGTGAAGTATATCTTTCGGACAAACTTATCGGCGTGTATCCACCTCCCATCCGAAACAACAATATACATAAAAACTTTCTGTATGACATATACAAGGCAGTTGAACGTGCTCCGTTCAATCTGTTTAAGAAATCACGTCTTCCCCACGACTTCCTCCAGAGGAAAGCGCGGGAAGGCAGTCGGGAATCATGCCTGTTCCTGTACAGGTATTTCCTGATAGTTGAAGATGACAGGCAGCAGGCCTTCCACTGGCTTAAAAAGCTTGCCGCATTCGGCGTGCCGGAAGACCTGAAGCTGCTGTCAAACGCATACTGGCGAGGGACTGGCTGCCGCAAGGACGAGTTTCTTTCGGACAAATATGGAATCGCCTCCGGACGGCTTCCAAGAAGTATATGGCGCAACAAAAAAGATTTGTTTTAGGGAGTATCCATCTTCCTTCGCTAGAGGTATTGCATCATCGCGAGGATTTTGTCCTTCCACTCCTGTACAAAGCTTGCCGGGGCAAGGGGGATGATGTCATCGCCGTAGGGGAAGAATTCTTTGAGGACAGCGGGCCGCTGATTGCTCGTGAAGCTGACGAGAAGCGCGCCGTCCTTGTGGGGAACATCGCCGGTGTATTGTTCGACAGTCTTGTCTTCGGAAAACTTCGCATTCGAATAGTAGAGCGCCGAGCCCTGAAAGATGAACTGGTACCGTTCGGATATACTTGTCGTCACCACGCCAAAATAGCCCACGCTGTACTTGTCAAGCCTCCAGAGCTCCTTCTCGGGCAGCGCAAAATGCCTACCCGTCAGCCGGATATTTTTCATACGGGGAACGACGAAGGTCCGAAGTCCCCTCTCTCCGGGCTTTGCCGGGTTTTCCGCCATGCCCTTCAGATACCACTGCTCCCGGTCAAAAATGAGCTGCCAAGGTTCAATCGTCCTGCCGAATGATTTCTTGTTCGTCTTTACAGATTCATAATCGAATTCAAGCACCAGGTTTTCCTTGAGCGAAGAAAGGATGACGGGCCAGACCGTTTCGTCCACAAGGTCAACCTTCCGCTCCGCCACCACGATGCGGGTCTCGAACCATTCGTTTTCCTTCAGCTCGGAATTCTTGAACTTGAGCTGATTCACGTCAATCATCTCGGATTCTACGGGCCGCTCAAAGTTCTCGCAGATGTCCAGCAGGGGCTTGTAAATGGGCGTGTCCTTGAAGAGCATGAAGAGCTTCCTGACAAGGCCAAAGGCGGGCATCTCTTTTTCCGTGACAAAGAGGGCCGGGAATTTGTACAGGCGGTCCGTATAATGGTAGCCGTCGCTGGAACTTTCCAGAGGTGCGCGGTAATTGTCCTTGAGCCGCCGGATGTCGCGCTTCAAGGTCGCCTCCGAGACTTCCAGCTTCTTCATCAGCTCTTCCTTCTTATAAAAGTGGCCGTCCTGAAACAAAGCGTCCAGCTGGAAGAGCCGGAAGATTTCCTTGCCGGACTGCCTGACATCACTTTTATCTGCCTTTTCCATCGCCATTTCCCCCTGCTGCGTTTATCATAGCACGAAAAGAGCTTTCGTTCTAGCCCGGAATGTTACAGACGCTTGCCAAATGCCTCGTCAAAGTTCGCCTTCATCAGCGCGTCCTGCGAGTTGAAGAATGGAAGCCCTATCAGGATGTAGCCGTCAGATTTTTCCATGATGACATGCTCCGTTCCGTAGCGGCGGCTGATTTCTTCAAGGAACTTCTCTTTCCAGCCGTCATTGTTGTCACCAGCGAGGTGTTTCCCTTTCGGTTCGATGAATACCTGAAAGTATGCGTTCTTACGGCTTTCCTTGCCGTGCAGGAACAGGAGGAAATCCGGCTGGAATCCGCGCCCGCTGTCAAAGTCGAAAATCTTGTAGACTTCCTCGTTTCTGAGCAACTGGAATGAATCGTAGTCCGCAAGCAGCCTGCCTTCATGGTTCCTGATGAACGCAATCAAGTCCCTTTCCTCGCTCGTTCCCCAGAAAGAATCAAGGGCGTACCAGTCCGTGTCCTTCAGCTCCTGCTCAAGTCTGGCATTCGCCTGTGCGTCCGCGTTCGTTTCGTCGATGTAAATCATCTTCTCCTTCGTGAAGCAGAGCTTGCCTTTCTCTCCATCGAAGCTGAACATATCGGAGAAGCGCACCAAGTGGAAATCCGTCCCGACATAGGGCTTGTCATAGCTTTCAAGGCTGTGCTGCAGGTATAGGAGAAAGTCTTCGCAAAGGTCAAGGAGCTTTTTGTTTGGAATCTCGTCAAAGCTCTTGCAGTCCGTGCTGATGGCAATCTTCACGTCTTTTGCGAAATCAAAGAACGACTCCATGCTTTCCACCGCAAAACGTTTCCGCAGACTCTCAAAGCTGAAATATGATGCGGGGCTTGTGTTCAGGCGGTGGACGGCCTTCTGCTTTATATGAAGGGGGATGTCCGAGAACGTGATGGGCAAGGTCGTGAACACGCCCGTCGCCGAGACGAAAAGCTCGTCCTCCTTCTGCACGAAGTTGACGTTCTGTACTTCGGAATACAGGCCCACCGTAATCTTTCCCTCGTAGGGAGGAAGGCTCTTAAAATCATCGGGGAGCGTCCGCAGTCGGCGCGCAGGATTTTCCTTCTGCTCGTTGACGAACAGGTACATTCCGTTGAGCGCGGCTTTTTTGCTTTCCTTTATGCGGAAACTTTTCTGAGTCCTCTTGTCCTGTATAAGCCCCCGGTTCTTGAGCTCGGAGGAAAGCTCAGATATATAGCGGATGTCATCATCTGAATGGAAGTAGAATTCTTCCAGCACCCGGAGCCCGTTCGTCAAATCAGTGTCGAACTTGCGCCGTGCGATTGCCTTGTCTTGATAAGCAAACGGATAGTACCTCACGCCTCGCCCGATGAGCTGGGCTTCGCTCGTCGTGCTGCTGCCGGACTTCTTGCTGTGGAAGTCTGCGTCGCGCCCGCTGTACAGGCGCACGATGTCATACAGGTTCAGCACGTCCCAGCCTTCAGTCAGACGCTGCACGGTAAAAATCGCCCGGATATGGTTCTGCGCATCCTCAAGGCTGTTCAAAAGTCGGTCCTGCTCTGCGTCGGTCCGTTCTTTCTTTGTCTTGTTCGTCTTGGAGTTCGTAATGATGACGTTGCGTTCTTGAAAATGTTCCCTGACATAGTGTGCGACGGTCTCAAAGGGCATGCCCGCCTCGTCCATATACTGGACAATCCGCTCGAATATCCGGCCGTCCATGTCGAACGACTCAAAGAGCTCGTTCTTCTGCTTGATTTTGGCAAGGCTTTTCACAAAGTCAAAGTCCTGTGCCGTTATGCCCGCACACAGCTCAAGGAACTTGTCATAGTCAGATGTGGACGCTTCGATTGTCTTGCTACGGAACAGAATTACGGGCTTAAAGTTTGGAATGCCTGCTTTCACCGCAATCTGGTAGCGATACCAGTTGAGCAGCAAAGCCTGCAGAATGCGTTCCTTCAGCGCAAGGTTTGAGCGTACCAGGCGGATGTGCTTGGTGCATCCTGCCTCAACGAAGTCTTTCAGCTCGAACTTAATGATTATCTTGTCCTCGTACTTCTGCCTGACTTCCTCCGTGTTCGGGATTGTGGCAGTGAACTCAAGCAGTGCATTGTTATTCGGTGCGGGACTTCCGTTCTTGCCCAAGATGCAGTGGCAGACGGTATACTCCCAGGAACGCTCTATGTCCTCTTCCTTTGCCCCGTCCCGCAGCTCGCCAATGAAGCCTACGGAATCGGAAAGCTCCAAAAAGCCTGACTTCTTTTTGTTCGTGCTTGCATTCAGATGGTGCGCCTCGTCGCCAAACAGCACCAGGTCACGCTTCTGCAAGTCGGACAGGAGCAGAGAGTTTTCTTTTTCCTCATAGATGTCGTTGTGCAGCTGCTGGATTGTCGTGAACTTTATCTGGATGTCATCGCAGGATTCGGAGAACATCTCCACTTCACGGATGTTCAGCCGTCTGCCGTCAATAACGATGTTTTCTGCGAACAGGTATTTCCTGTGATTCCGATCGATGAAGTTTGCCTGTGTCTTGCCGAGTATTGCATTCTGATTCACAAAGAAGAGGAAGTTGCGCCGTCCCTGTTTGTAATAGTACAGAATCAATGCCGCCATGACGAGCGTCTTCCCGCTGCCGGTCGCCATGTTGAACATAAGGTGATTCGGCGGTACGGAATCGCCTTTCCGTGCGTTCCTTTCCCGCATCCGCTCGTTGATGAGAAAGTTCTCCAGTGCCGTCCTCTGCCACTCATAGAGGGTGTAGCGGAGGTTTTCCGTGATGTACGCGGGAATCTCCGGTTTGTCGTCAGCGAACTTCTTGTACTGCTCTATTTCCTCGTAAAGCATTTCATTCCTTCCTCTATTCAAGGATTACAAAATATGATATAATCTCTATATCTGATGGAGGTAAATTTATGGAAATGACGACTGTCCAGCTGCAAGTTCCCATTGCGATGAAGCCCTACATCTCTACCTCGCCTGACGAAGAGCTTGTCCAAAGAGCTTTGCTCCTTCACCCATTCATAAAGAACCTCACGATTTCACATGGCCGTGCGGCAGAAATCCTCGGCATCACAAAATGGCAATTGATTGAATTGTATGCGAATGAAGGAATCGCATATTTTGACATGCCGTGGAGCGAAGTTGAAGAAGATGTAGCGACATACGAACGTCTCAAAGCAAAAGAGGCCTCGTTGGCATGATTGTCGTGGCAGACACAACACCTATCATTTCTCTTCTCAAAATCAAAAGGCTTGACCTTCTGAACAAGCTTTTCGGGGACATTCAGATTCCGCTGGGAGTTTTTGAAGAGCTTACACGGAATCCTGATTTTACGGATGAATCCGAGGAAATCTCGCACTGCAGTTTCATACAAATCCAAAGCGTTGACGGGAGAGAGGTCTCTCTTTTCAGGAAAGCAACCGGACTTGACCAAGGAGAGAGCGAGGCTCTTGTCCTTACTGATAAAATCAATGCCGACCTTGTGCTTCTTGATGAAATCAAGGCTCGCCAAGTAGCGAAAGCCATTGGCTTTAATATAATGGGAACTATCGGCATCCTTAAGACGGCCTATAATGAGATGTTCATAACCGCTGATGAAATACGTATGGCTGTTGAGACCTTGCGCAGCACGGGGCGGCATATTGGTGAGAAAGTCTTTTCGGCACTGCTGGAAACGTTGGACTAACATTCACCGTTCCTGGCGATTTGGTAGAAGTCTTCGGTAATCGCGATGTCGTCTGCACTGAGGCCGGAGTTCTTGTCGTAGCGGTCGTCGGCGTTCACGTAGAGCTGGTTCAGGTCCAGCATGCGGGAGAACATTTCCTTCTGCTCCGTGAGGGAGAGTGCTTTGAACCGCTCGGTTTCTATTTCTGCCCTGAAATCTTTCACGCGTACGTTGTAGTGCAGGAAGTATTTTGCGCAGAGCTCGTCAAAAAGCGATGCCAGCTCGGCAAGTGTCTTGCAGGCCGAGATACGGCGCAGTGCGGTCTCGTTTCGTTCTGCAAGCTCCAGATAGACGAAGGAACATCCGCCCTGCCAGTCCTGTGCCTTGCTTATGCCGCCCTGTTCGCCCGCGATTACCTTCTTGAGCCGTTCCACCGTGACGCTTTCAATGTA
The DNA here is from genome assembly GCA_024690865.1 of Treponema sp. Classification (GTDB taxonomy): domain Bacteria; phylum Spirochaetota; class Spirochaetia; order Treponematales; family Treponemataceae; genus Treponema_D. The sequence continues at coordinate 8,381 of JAILON010000086.1, forward strand.
GTCCATCTGTTCCACCCCGATGTACTGACGCTGCATCTTGTGCGCGACAGCCGCGGTCGTACCGCTGCCGAGGTGGTAGTCAAGCACGATGTCTCCGGGCTTGGTGGAGATTTCGAGAATATGACAGATAAGATTTTCTGGTTTTGGGTTGTTGAATACTTTCGTGCCGAACAAATTCTTCATCTCGTTTGCACCCTCTGTATTGTTTCCGAAATCAATCCAGATACTTCTGTCTTTCAACGTTTTCTTATCAGCTTCTTCATAATATAAGACCTCATACGGTTTCCATTTTCCATCTCGTTTTTCCCAATGAATATGGTTTTCATCAAGATTCTCAGGCTTCTTCCTCCATCGCCCATCGCGTCCATCAGGTGCTTTAGGAAAGAAATCTTTTCCATCGGGATCTTTTATTGCATAGTAAAGGGAAGGTCTGTCTTCCCGATATGGTGATGTTCCCCATTTTTCGAGTTTCATTAGATTGGCAGGTTTTCCATTTATATTTTTAGAAAAATCTGTTTCTTCCACATCTTTTATCGCATCAATCAATTTCCATTCGATTCTTTTATAAACGAGTATGTTTTCATGTTCTACAGCAAAAAACTCTGAATCCTGTCCACCTCCAGATTTCTTTCTCCATATAATATTTGCAACGAAGTTATCCCTTCCAAAAATACTGTCCATCAATACTTTCAAATACGCTTGCTCATTGTCATCGCATTGAACGAAAATAGCCCCGTCCTCCCGCAACAGTTCCCGTGCGACTTCAAGCCTGTTCTTCATGAAGGTGAGCCAGCTTGAATGGGTGAAGCTGTCGTTGTAGGCAAAGCTGTCGCTCCCCGTGTTGTAGGGCGGGTCAATGTACACCAGCTTGACCTTTCCAGCAAACTGGGGCTTGAGCGAATGCAGGGCAAGCAGATTATTTCCCTTGATGATGAGGTTGTCGCGTATCGTACCATCGGGACTGCGGTTCAGTTTTTCGCACTCCGTCACCATATCCCCGTATCGCTTGGCGTTGCGGAAAGCCTTGGGGCCGAAAAGGCTGTCTATCTCGTCGCGGGCCAAAAGCTCGTTGTAAAACACCTCACGACGCTTCGCCTGCTTTTCCTTGTATTTTCCCTGCTTCTGCTCGTACTCGAAGTAGGTGTCCTTCCCGTCTTCTTTCCGCTGTCCGCCCTCAAGCACGCAGTCCTTGAAGGGAAAGTTCAGCACGACCTCGCCCCGGTCAGCCAGGGAGCTGTCGCCCATGTACAGGCCTATCCGTTTTCCCAAGTACTTGGAATAGGAGTTGCACGCGCCCGAGTACTCAAGAAATTCCTTGAAGCCCACCGTGTTAAAGACAAAACTGTCCAGTACCGGCATGAAGAATGCCCGCTTGGTCTCAGGATTCTTCAGAAGGGGCTCAAGCAGTTTTACGTCGCCCCGGTCGGCATAATCCTTTATCACGTTGATCTTGAGCTGACCTTTCCCGTCCGTAAATTCGGGGACAGAGGCAAGCAGCTCCTCGATTTTGGATTTCAGCGCGTTCGTTTCCGGGGGCTGGACAGGCATCGTTTATACTCCATACGCATAGAATCCGCCAAATCGACGGTATTACACTTCATTTTGTCGGTGAAAAATAATTAAAATTCAAGCGTAAAGTTATACTATAGTATCATATTGTTATTTCATAGTTATATAATAAAGGTTAAAAACTGTCAAATATAAGTATTATCATAAAATAATGAATGTAGAGGAATTAAAAAAGGTTTATACAGCAAATTTGAAAACATTAAGAACTGCGAAGAAACTTAGTCAGGCGGAGCTTTCGGAACAAGTTCATATTACGGAAAAGTTTTATAGTGACATAGAGACTGGCAGGAAGTGGGGCAGTTTTGAGACAATCGTTGACCTTGCAAACGCTCTCTCTGTAGAGCCGTATGAGCTGTTCCTTCCGGCAGGGAGCGTCATCAGCCACAACGAACGCCGTACCAAAGACCTGATGAAACGCCTCCGCAGCAACTTCAGCGAGCTCGTGGACACGATGGAAGAGTTCCTGGCAGAGTAAGGGCTTCTTCCCCTCCCACGGCTAGGGGCGGGGTCAGCTGTCCTTGTTTATCTGGACGCTCCTCAGCTCCTTGACGGCCTTCTCAAGCATATCGGCATAGCACTTGCCCTTCTTCGGTCTGCCCTTTTTTATTGCCGGAGCTTCCTCCATTCGTCAGTGTCCGCCTGCACAAGGGAAACTATACCCTTTGATTTTATTTCGCCCATCTTGCTGGGGACAGGCACGGGCTTGCCGGAATCCTCGTAATCGGCAAGCATCATAGTGACAGCATCCTCCGCCATTGCGATAGCGTCCGCCATATCGTCACCGCAGGTGAATGTGCCGGGAACATCGGGAAAGGAAACATTGTACCCTCCCTCCTCCGCTTCCTCAAAAACAGCAGGATAAACATACTTCATAAAAACCTCCGTTGAAAAAACAAGGCAGGGGTTCCCCCGCCGCCGCTTTAGGAAAGTCCGGCCTCTTTAAGAATCGCAAGGGCAGTCCCAAATCCCCGTTGAAAGCGTCTATCGGCGGTATGTCATACTTCCCAACGTCGTCATATATCGCCTTGTCAAGATTGCAGTATGCCATAGAATAAAACTTACTCAAAAACCATACTGTTCTTTATCTCGTCAAACAAGTCAAGAATTGACTTGCCCTCGATAAATTTATATGTGAATACATTTTCAAAACCGTTCACACTCCCAATATCATCATTTTCGTCTTTACTGAAATACCAGTACACAGCCCCTTTTCCCCCAGTCGCGGAGTACAGGCTGCCGTTATAAGTAAAATGAATCTGAAGAGTCCGCCTAGCCTCCTCGTACATATAATCTAACGTAACGCACTGGAGTGATACAATAAAAGTGCAGTGCCTAAATTGCCGAAAAAACAAGGGGAATGGCAATGAAAAGCTACGATCAAAGTTTCAAGGACGAGGCATTGAAGCTCTCGGACGACATCGGTGTCAAGAAAGCGTGCGAACAGC
>JAILON010000128.1 GCA_024690865.1 Treponema sp.
CGATGGGACGCGGAATGCAGGATTTCGTGCCGATTACGGAAGGCTTTGCCGGCTTCTACGGCTGCGGCCCCACGGTCTACAACTACGCCCACATCGGCAACCTCCGCGCCTACGTCTTTCTGGACACGCTGGACAGGACGCTGACCTTCCTTGGCTACGACAAAAAGCACGTGATGAACATCACGGACATCGGACACCTGACGGGCGACTCGGACTCGGGCGAGGACAAGATGCTCAAGACCGCCCGGGAGCGGCACGAGAGCGTCCTTGAGGTCGCCAAGTTCTACACGGACGCCTTCCTGAGCGACATAGACAGCATGAACATCATCCGTCCCGACGTCATCTGCAAGGCAACCGACCACGTGCAGGAGATGATAGAGCTCATCAAGCGGATTGAGGCGAACGGCCACACCTACATGGCGGGCGGCAACCTCTACTACGACGTGTCCACCTACCCCCGCTACGGCGACCTTGCCGGCCTGGACATGGACAAGCTCAAGGCTGGCGCGCGGATCGACATAGACCAGAACAAGCGCAGTCCCTACGACTTCGTGCTCTGGTTCACCAAGAGCAAGTTCGAGAACCAGGCGATGACCTGGGAGTCCCCCTGGGGCCGGGGCTATCCCGGCTGGCACATCGAGTGCTCGGCGATGAGCATGAAGTACCTGGGCGAACACTTCGACATCCACACGGGCGGCATAGACCACGTTCCCATCCACCACACGAACGAAATTGCCCAGAGCGAGGGGGCGACCGGTACGAAGTGGGTCAACTACTGGCTGCACAACGAGTTCCTCGTCCTTTCCAAGGATTCCAAGGGAGCCGCGCAGGCGGGAAATGCCTCTCAGGCGGGGGATGCCTCTCAGGCGGGCGACGGAACAAAAATGTCCAAGTCGTCAGGTAACTTTCTGCGCCTTCAGACGTTAATAGATAAAGGCTTTTCTCCGCTGGACTACCGCTTTTTCCTGCTCGGTACCCATTACCGCAAGCAGATCTACTTCAGCGACGAGGCGATGACGGGTGCGAAGAAGGGCCGCGAGGCCCTTGTGCAACGGATCGTCCGCCTTGCACAGAACGCAGGAAAGGATATTCTTGCTGGACTTGCCGGCAGGACGTATGCAAAGGGTGAGGCGGCAGATGTCAAGGGGCTGTCTGGGAAGGCGGTCGAATACCTGGACGGCTTCCGCTCTGGAATGGAAAACGACCTTTCCACCCCTGTTGCCTTGAGCCAGATACAGAAGGCGGTCAAGGATTCCTCCCTTGCTCCGGCGGAAGCGCTGGAACTGGTTGCGAGGATGGACAGCGTGACGGGGCTGTCCCTGCTCAAGTCCGCCCTGGAGGCGGAAGGGGAGGCCCGGGCCGCCAGCATCACGACCGCTGCCGGAAATTCCGCAGGGGCTGGCGCTGCGGGTTCATCGGGTGACGCGGATCCCGAGGCTGCCGAAATCGACGCGCTTGTGGCGGAACGGCAGAAGGCCAAGGCCGAGAAGAACTTTGCAAGGGCGGACGAAATCCGTAAGGAACTTGCCGGAAGGGGCATAACGCTGACGGACACCCCGAACGGTCCCGTATGGAAAAGGAATTTATAGAAATAAAGGGTTTCTAAGAAAAATCATAGGATTTTCTTAGAAATTCTGTAACTGAAAGAGGACGCCGTGGGTTCTATAGACAAAGAAGCGACAGAAAAAGCCGAGATACATTGTGCCGATTCTGTTGACTTCAAAAGACTTTACGATGCGACGATGAGCCTGTTGTTCAAGATTTCGTTTAGAATCGTGAACGATGAGGAAGCGGCCGAGGATTTGGTCCATGATTCCTTCATCAAGGCGAACGAAAAGGAGCTTGTCTTTCCATCGATTGACGATGCAAAGTTCTGGCTCATCCGGGTCGTGAAGAACGCTTCGCTTAACTATGCCAAGCGCAAGGTCAGGGAGGCAAAGGCTTACCACAAGGCCCTCTACGAGGGCCGCCAGGAGATGGAAAGTGGCGAGACGGAGCTTCTGAAAAAAGAGACCGTTGAGAAGGCAAAGGAAGCTTTGGAAAAGCTGCCGCCGAAACTGAAGGAAGTCCTGGTGCTTCGCGAGTACGGCGGTATGAATTACAAGGAGATTGGAAAAATCCTTGGAATCACGGAAGGGAACGTGAAGGTAAGGGTTTTCCGAGCTAGAGAGCAATTATTGAAGTTAATAGGAGAAGAAGATGTTTACCTGTCCTAACAAAGACCTGCATTCAGTTTACCTCGACGGAGAGCTTTCGGATGAATACAAGGCCCAGTACGAGAAGCACGTAAAGGAGTGCCCCAAGTGCCAGGCTGCGCTCAAGAAGCTTGAAGGCGCACGTGCATTGCTGAAGGCCGACAGCGACAGCATCTCCTTGAGCAAGCGCGACATGGAGTCCAGCTTTGCCCGCCTCCAGTCCCGTCTTTCCTATAAAAAGGTCCTCAAGCCGCTCAGCTTGGGCGACGGTGCGAAGAACGTCCTCAAGGACGTGCTCGTCGGTGCTTCCGCTGCGGCCGTCATTGCGACCGTCATGCCGACCAAGACGAAGACCGTCATCCAGACCAGCGACTTCAAGCCCGTTGCGAGGATGACTTCTTTGGACATGCCCGCCGACCTCAAGGTGGAAGGCGCCGTCAGCCCCGCCAGCGTAGTCGGTTTCCTTGCCGACGACCATGTTGCAGGAAAGAACGCTTCCGTAGTGTCCTTCAATTCTCCGGTCATGACCGACAGCCCCGAGATAGACGTTGCTTCTCCGATGCTTACGAAGACTGTCCCCGCCCCCTCTTCCCAGGCGGCGGCTTCCCTTGCCTTGACCAGCTATGATGTCTTCCTTCCTGTGGAATCCGAGGAGGTCAGCGTCAAGGAGAAGCAGTCCGGTTTTTTTCTCCATCTGTCGTCGCCTCTTTTTACCATTGATATAGGGAAGGAAGATTAGTCCGGCGTGAGTTTTTTTAAGTCTTACTTTAGACTCCTAAGAACCAAAGCGTCCGTACGCTTTGGCTCTTTTTTTTTCTATCGTTGTCCTCGCTATTGTCATAAGCAGCGTTATGGGGATGGAAAGCCTGAAGAGCAAGCGGGCCATCATCAGTTCCATAAGTCCTGCCATAGGCTCGAGCGAAGAGCTTATGACCATCAGGGGCGAGGGCTTCGGGGACGAACAGGAAGAATCGTACGTCAGCATAGCCGGCTACAGGGTTACGTCCAGCCATTACCTTTCATGGAGCGACAGTGAGATACGGCTGAACATTCCCTACAATGTCCAGGACGGCCTGGTGAAGGTCGTCACCAAACGGGGTGAATCCGAGCCGTCCTTCTTTGCCAACCGGTCCAATATTCCCCAGAGCATCCGTTCCGACCTTTTGAGCAGCGTTCCTGTCATCTCCCGGATAGAGCCGGAAGAGGCTGCGCCGGGAGATTTGATAAGCATAAAGGGAACGGGATTTGGGGTTTCCCGCCTTTCTTCCGACATCCTTTTTACCGCCAACAGGGTCGGTTCCTCCCTGCCGAAGGCCGACTCGGAGACGATGTTTGCCGCCTCTATAAGCGAGTATCCGTGGAACTACTGGAGTGACAACGAGATACGCGTCCGCGTTCCGGACGGTGCTGCGTCGGGGGCCGTCCAGGTCCGCACCTCCAAGGGAAGCAGCCAGGGATATCCCTTCAAGGTTTCGTTCACCGCGGGAAAAAAGTCTTATGTGGACAGGCAGATCTATGTGGTGCAGACGGCGGTGGATATAGAAAACGGCCAGGAGGCGGCCTTGGGCGAAATAACGCTCTATATGCCCCGGCCCGTGCTGTCGGCCTCGCAGCCTTCGGCCGAATACCGGGAGGTCAAGCCCGACGCGTTCATCGACAACGACAGGGGCGACATAGTGTTCAGGACCAAGGAGATGACCGGCAAGGAAAACCGGCAGTCCTTTTCGGCCAGTGCGGTCATAACGGTCTACGGAGTGGAGTCTTCGATCAATGAAAAGAAGCTCCCCCCCTATTCTTCCGAGACGCTCAGCCTGTACAAGTCCTTTATGGCCATGGAGCAGCAGCTCCCGTCCGACGTCACGGCTGTGGCGGAACTCGCCTCCGAAATATGCGGCAAGGAGAAGGGCCTGTACAGGAAAGCCCGCCTGATTTACGACTACATGAGGAAAAACTATAAAGTTCAGTCCATCCTGCGCAGCGGGCAGTCGGACCACATGGACCTGCCCAAGCGGAAGACGGGGGATTCCTTTGACTTCGCCGCGATGTACGTTTCCCTGTGCAGGGCCAGCGGGATAGCCGCCGTCCAGATTTCCGGCGTACTTGTCGACGAAGGGGGGGGCAGCCACATCCACAGCTGGGCCGAAATTTATCTGGAGGATTTTGGCTGGTTCCCCGTTGACCTTTCCCTTGCCTGCGGTCTACAATATAATGGCTTTCCGGCACGGGAGGACTGCGCCGACTACTATTTTGGCAACATGGACAACCGCCACATCGCCTACAGCAGGGGCACGAGGAGCATAAAGGCGTCCATGTCCAACAACCGGATAGTCCGCAGGCCCCGGAGCTATGCGATGCAGACGCTCTGGGAGGAGTCCTCCGCTGCGAAATCAAGCTACAGTTCATATTGGACTGACCCCATCATAACGGGAATATATTGAGAGAGAACAAAAAATAGAGGTGAGCTATATGCAGACAAAAGTTTTAAGCGTGGGTGGCTCCATCATAGCCCCCGATGGCCCTGATACGGAGTTCCTTGAAGGATTCTCCCGGATGATCATAGACTGGTTGAACGGCAATCCCGAAACCCGCCTTATCCTTGTGGCGGGCGGAGGCGGCCCTGCCAGAATCTATCAGAAGGCGTTCAGGGAGCTGGAGGGGAAGCTCCATGACGTGGCCGGCAAGAAGCTGTACGACAGCGAGGCCGAAATGAACGCGGCCGCCGACTGGATAGGAATAATGGCGACGAGGATAAACGCCCAGCTTTTGAAGGCCACGTTCGGCTCCCTCTGCTGCCAGTCCATCGTGATTGACCCGACCAAGGTGACGGACTTTACCGACCGCATATTGGTCGCCGCGGGCTGGAAGCCGGGCTTTTCATCGGACAACGATGCTGTCCTGCTGGCGGAGCGCTTCAATGCCTCTACCGTCGTGAACCTGTCCAACATCGAGAAGGTCTATACGGACGATCCGCGCACGAACCCCGACGCAAAGCCTTTGGACAGCATATCCTGGGCGGATTTCCGCAAGATGGTGGGGGACGAGTGGAAGCCGGGCAAGAACTGCCCCTTCGACCCGATTGCGAGCAAGAAGGCCGAGTCCATGGGCCTTACGGTCATCTGTGCGTCGGGACATGACATAAAGAACATCCGGGCCATACTGGATGGAAACGAATACGTGGGGACGACGATAAAATGACGGGAAGGAGCGTGCGAACCTGCGGCCATGCCGCGGCGCTGGCCGGCCGCGTCCTTGCCATAGTCCTTGTGGCCCTGTCGCTGGCGGGCTGCGTTTCGTCGGGTGGAAGGCGCGAGCAGTACAGTTCCAGAAGCCTGTCGGAGGAGGGCGTCAAGACGGAGAAGCAGCTTGTGAACTTCTTCATGGCCAACCGGCCCGACGCGGATAAGAAGCAGGTCAAGCGGCTGGCCAGGTACTACATCAGCGAGGCCCGGATGGAGGGAATAAACAGCGACTGCGCCTGGGTGCAGATGTGCCTGGAGACGGGGTGGCTGAAGTTCACCGGGCTGGTGAAGCCGGAGATGCACAACTACTGCGGCCTGGGCGCCATAAGTGCGGAACAGCCGGGTGTCAGCTTTGCAACCGAGCAGCTGGGGGTCAGGGCGCACATACAGCACCTGCATGCCTACGCCACCCCCGACGGGGTGCCGCTCAGGAACGAGCTGATCGACCCCCGCTACAAGTGGGTCCTGCCCCGGGGCAAGGCGCCGACCGTCAAAGAGCTTGCCGGAACTTGGGCTGCCGACCCGGAATATGGGAAAAAGCTGGAAGGCCTCCTTTCCCGGTTGGAAAAGTTTTAAGAATACGGTATACTGTGGACATGTCCTTTTTGCTTGAATGGAATTGGCAGGGCCTCCTGCCTTGGTTCTGGCTTGCGCTGGTGGTCCTCTTTTCTGTCGTGGAGGCCCTCACGATGACGCTGATGACGGTGTGGTTTGCCGCAGCTGCGCTCGTCATGGTGTTTGCCTCCATGCTTCCCATTCCTCTTGTGGGCCAGCTTGTGCTGTTTGCCCTGCTGTCGGCCCTGTTGCTTGTGTTCAGCCGCCCGCTCGCGCTCAAATTCCTGAAGCTAAAGAAAACCGCAACAAATTCCGATTCCCTTGTGGGAAGAAAGTGTAAAATTCTGCGGCCCGTGACCCCGGACGAAAAGGGGACGGCCAGGCTGAACGGGGTGGAGTGGTCCGTGGCGAGTGTGGACGGAAGTCCGCTGGAGGCAGGAAAGGACTGCGTCATACAGGAAATAAAAGGAAATACACTGATTGTTTCAGGAGAGGTAACATAATATGCAGACGTATGCAATAATAGCATTGGCTTTTATCGTGATGATCCTCATCATCACGAACATTCGGATTTGTCCCCAGTCGCGCGCCTATATAATAGAGCGGCTGGGAACCTATGCGTCTACCTGGGGGGCGGGACTGCACGTCAAGCTCCCCTTCATAGACAGCATTGCGAACAATGTGTCCCTGAAGGAGCAGGTCATGGACTTCCCTCCGCAGCCCGTCATCACCAAGGACAACGTCACGATGAAGATAGACAGCGTGGTCTACATGCAGATAACGGACCCGAAGCTGTATACCTATGGGGTTGAAAAGCCCATGATCGCCATAGAGACCCTGACGGCGACGACCCTCCGCAACATCATAGGCGAGCTGGACCTGGATACGACCCTGACCAGCCGCGACGTCATCAACACCAAGATGCGGGCCATCCTGGACGAGGCGACCGACCCCTGGGGCATAAAGGTGAACCGGGTTGAGGTGAAGAACATCATGCCGCCGGAGGCAATCCGCGAAGCCATGGAAAAGCAGATGCGGGCCGAACGCGAGCGGCGGGAGAAGATCCTCGTGGCGGAAGGCCAGAAGCAGTCCGAAATCCTTGTGGCAGAAGGAAAAAAGCAGGCGGCCATCTTGGCGGCGGAAGCGGAAAAGCAGTCCACGATCCTGCGGGCCGAAGCCGACAAGGAGGCACGGATCCGCAAGGCGGAAGGAGAGGCCGAGGCCATCCGGTCCGTCCAGCGGGCTACTGCCGACGGCCTTACGATGATAAAGGAGTCCGCTCCCGATGCCGCCGTCATCAAGCTGCGCAGCCTTGAGTCGCTGGAGAAGGCGGCGGACGGACAGGCGACGAAGATTATCGTGCCGGCAGACTTTCAGAACCTAGCCGGCGTCGTTACTGCCATTGGAGAGATGGCGAGAAAGTAGCCGATGCCGTTTTTTTTGTGTTTAACTTGACAAATGCGGAAAGTCTAGTGTAAACTTTACTATAAATTGTATAAAAAAGGACAGAGGAGTATATTATATGAAAATCAATCGTTTTGCCTTGGCGGTTGCCGCTCTGAGTGTAGGCGTATATGCGGGGGCGGCTGCAGTTGACTGCACCGCCTGTACATCGGTTCCTGCCAGTCTTTGTTCCTCGCTGAACAACGGTGGTGCCAACATCGTTCCTGGAAGCAGCAGCTCCGCGCTGAACAACGGCGGTGCCAACATCGTTCCTGGAAGCAGCAGCTCCGCGCTGAACAACGGCGGTGCCAACGTCGTTCCTGGAAGCAGCAGCTCCGCGCTGAACAACGGCGGTGCCAACGTCGTTCCTGGAAGCAGCAGTTCTGTGATCAACAGCGCCGGCTGCCACGTCGTCCGTGGGAGCAGGAGTTCCGGGGGGGCGCG
>JAILON010000171.1 GCA_024690865.1 Treponema sp.
AACAAATTTCGGGTGCGTATCGTTTACGGCAGCAATAATTCTGTTGACGAGCAAATCATCGTTTCCGAGAATCGCATCCATGTGGCGCAAGCCCGAACAGAACACAAGCGCTTTTGAGCCAAGCCAGCGCGGTTCATCGTATCCGAGATAATTGCCGGTGCAGCCCGAAGCATCATGAATCACAATCATTCCGCCAAGTTCAAACAAGGTTGAGGCAACGCCAGAATAGTCAGGCGCCAAAGGCGGCAAATTGACACAAAGTTTACTCATACAACAAGCCCCGCACTATTAATTTCACTGTTTACATCAATTTCATTTTCAAAAGCTGAAATTATCTGCTTCATCAGCATTTTGATTGCATAAAAGCCATACAAGCCTTCGTCGTCCATCTGAACAACAACGTGCTTTGATTTTGTCATGTAGCCGCAGTCAAAACCGATGCAGAGACATTCCTTGCTTTCAAACTCAAAGCAAGCAGTTTTGTGGCTTATTGCGTCAGTTATTTTTATGGACGGATTTTTCTGCATTACAGCAAGGCAGGCTTCTTTTTCAAACCCTGGCACGCCGTTTTCCGTGCAAATCATCTGCACGTTAAAGCCGTAATCAAGAAGCACGTTTGCAAGCGTAAAGGGCTTGCGCACAGCCTGATAATCTATGGCAATCGGATAGTTTCCGATTGTTTTTTGCACAACTTTTATCGACTGAATTGCTTCGGCCTTATAAGACGAAAAATCAGGCAGCGTTATGCCAAGCTGCGTTTCAAGCCTGCGGTAATCAGCTTCGATTTCTTCTGGATTATACGAAACATACGATGTAAAAAATGGAATGCCGAGTATTTTCTGCATTTTTTCAGCAACCATTTTTGCCACAGGCGAAAGTACCAGATTGAAACAGCTTTCGCTCATCTGCATAAACTCATCGTAAGACTTACATGTTCCGATATGCTTTACGGATACACCGCACTTTTCAAGCAACGCAAAAAGCTCGCACTCCGGACGCACAAACGCATTGTTGCCAATCATGTTTATCTGCTTTGGGTTTATCGGGCGCTTTTCCAAAAGCGAATAAATCGAATTCTGCAAGCCGATTGCTGGCGGCGTTTTTGTGTCGCCTTTGAAAGGATTCATGTGACATTCAAGAAAGCGTGTTCCGGCAAAACGTTCTTCAAGTTCCGCATCGAGGTTTTTGTGGTCTGTACCGAGCAAATCATCAAGGCAGCTTACAAAAATTGAAAGCACTTTTGGTCTTTTGGGAAGATATGAAAAAAGCTCTTCGACGGCATCAGGAATCAGATGTTCGTAATGACCGCTCACGATGTCCGCTTCGTCTATATAAAGATAGCTGACCTTATCTTTGCAGTTGTTGATAATTCCGCCAAGTGCACCATGCCTTCCACATGCAAATGGTGCAACAAAAAGCATATAGCTTTCCGGTATAAGCGCGGCAACACGGATTACGCCCCAGCCGCCGTGGGCAGGGCTTACATAATGCAAAGTCTTTTCAAATTCTGGGCAAGCGCAGCCAGACATCAGGCAATCTCCTTATGTCCAGACGGAAGAACAATATCACATTCCTTCATTATCTTTTTGGCTAAATCCATGTATACTGTTGCCATATCACTTTGCGGCAATGCTTCAATTACAGTTTTACCTTGATTTTCAGCAGTCTGAACAGATGCATCTCTCGGGATAACCTTTATAATTTTTCCTCCGATTTCAGCAAGAGCTTTCTGAACGGTTTCTTCCTCGTCCTTTACATTACGGCTGTTCAGAATAACGCCGGCATACTGCGCATAACCGCGGACTCCAAAATTCTTGATCGCATGGACAATATTGCTTGCAGCGTAGAGAGCCATCATCTCGCCGCTGGTGACGATGAACACCTTGTCGGCATACCCATTACGGATGGGCATTGCAAATCCGCCACAGACAACGTCCCCCAGCACATCGTAAAGGACGACATCAGGTTTGTAAGTTTCAAAAGCATCGAGTTCTTCAAGTTTGTCAAATGCCGTGATTATTCCCCGCCCCGCACAACCGATGCCTGGTGTGGGACCACCGGCTTCAACGCAGAGAACACCATGGTAACCTTTGAATACAATATCATCAAGCGTAAGCGTCTTTGCTTTTTCACTGCGGAGCAAATCAAGGACCGTTGGGATTTTTTTCCCACCGCATAGATTCTTTACAGAATCAGATTTCGGATCACAGCCTATCTGCATGACAGTCAGACCGAGTTTGCTCAGCGCGGCACTCAGGTTGGATGTCGTTGTTGATTTTCCGATTCCACCCTTACCGTAGATTGCAATCTTCAGCATAAAATCCTTCTTTTATTTTTTAATACCGCGAGCTGCATCACGTTTTGGCGTGTATATTTCACGTATGTCATCATCCGTCAGATCAATGCGATAAAACTCTTTATAGTAATTCTTGATTTCAGTGTCCATGTCGATGTCGGCAAAAAGAGCGGGATGGTGCTGTTTTGCAAGCCACAAAAGCGTGAGCGGCGAATCTGTGTTCGTAACATACCAGCGGTAAATGCCGAGCGGCATCTTGTAGACATTGCGTGATTTCACTGCGCCGACATTTGACCAATCATAGCCTTCAAGCGTGTTATTGTACAAATCATCAGGTACTGCATCGCTGAAATTTGTTATATAGATGCGGTCGGGGTTCCACTTGTAAATCTGCTCAACAGTTACCTGCGGCGTGCCCTTGTTTTCGTTTGCAACATTACGCGCACCAGAAGCCGTAATCCAGTAATCGCCCCATGTGGAAAGTCCCGGAATTGCAAGAGTTGTCGCCGAATATTTATGAATAATCATAGCCGTGGGCTTGTCTTCTTCTTTTACATCGTTGAGCCGGTCTGCAACAAGCTTCTGCATTTTGTTGCCGTACTCAACGAATTTTGACGTATCGTAGGAAACGTTCATTACCTCGGACAAAAGTTCCATCCAGCTGTTGATTGTTTCAACTGCATTAAAATCTTTTGCGCTAAGGCTGAAACCTACAGCCGGAATTCCGGCTTGAGTTGCAACGTCATAGTCTTCCATAACACCCGAAGCATAAAGCACAACATCCGGCTTGAGTTTCAGGAGCTCTTCCGCATTTAAAGATCCGTTCTTGCTGAAACTGCTCGGCAAGTTTGAAAGTTCCGGTGCAATCTTAATGAGCATTGAGTTTTCAGCAGCGGAAATAATCGCCGGATCAAGTCCCACGAGTTTTTCAGTACCAAACATAAGGCAATATGCCGAGCAGAGTGGCCACACAGAAGCAATAACTACGCGGTTTATTTCCTGTGGCAGAACAACTGAATTTCCGACCTGATCAACAATAGTACGTGTATTGCCACCTGTTGCAGCGTTTGTACTTGAAGATGTTTTTTCTTTTGCGCATCCTGAAAGCAATTGTAAAATAATCAGTGCAAGTATCAAAAACGCACCTGTCTTTTTCTGTGTCATAAGACCCCCTTTGTTAGCTATATCTAACCTAATCGACAAAAAAAATATCATAAACAAGAATAGTTTGTCAATACTAACCAGAGTTTTTTAGGGGGATTAATTCTTCTATTTCAAATTTTCAGCATCTTTCATTCCCATTCCGGTCCGACAACTTTCCCCATTTTTCAAGAGCCTCACGCAGGTTTTCCGAGAGGCTCCGTTTTGCAGACAGGAAGGGGAACATGAAATAGTGCTTTCCGTGCAGATCCTCGTTTTTCTTCTGAATAAATGTTTTCAGGCTTTCGTAGCGCACGTCGATTTGCCATTCCTTTGCGAATGCACTGATTTTCGCGGCGATGTTCAGTGTATAGCACAAGTCAACGGCAAGTACGCCGTAAAAGAAGCCAACCACAAGGCAGAACGCGAGGTGATTGGTAAACCAGTAGAGCCATGCGAGGATTTTTGGATGAATCAGAAAGTAGTAGACGGCACTCAAAAGCCACCAGTAGCAGCTGAACTGGGGGCAGATGATGCCGAGTATATTTCCCCGGTTCCTGCTGTAATCCCACAGTTTGATGTGCATTCCCTTGATGAAAATGAGCCCGCCGAGGAATTCGATGGCGGTGATGCAGAGTGCCATAATGCTGAACAATACCAGTTTCTGGGCAATCGCCCCGTGAATAAAATCAACTCGTACGAATGTAAGGGCAAAGAGGACGCAGAGGCTCAGTCCATAGATGGGAAGATAGGGACCGTGCAGGAAGCCGGGGTTTACCCAGCGGTGTTCGGGATTTGCCCCGTCAAAGAACTTCCGCCAAAATACTTCCAGCCCCCAGCCGATAAGGCTTCCTGCGAAAAAAAGAAATGTAAGGACCAAAAACACGAGCATACTCTACATCTCCATATCTTCATTATAATATTGCATATCGCTGGATACGGCTATCTGCCTCTACTCGCTTACATCAACGTCGGGAGCAATCTGAAGCGCATAGTCAGGAAACGCAGTACCGACTTCTTCGCTCAGTGTTTTTATCGCTTCTTCCTGCGAAATGGCAAAGCTGAGCACGGTGTCGAACCGGAGTATTTTTCTTTCCAAATCGACGTAGAATCCGTGGGTCTGAAGCGCCCAGTCGTGGCGGAGGACGATTTTCCTGACTTCATTTTGTATTCGGGCTGCCTCGTCATTGCTCGTGTTGAACGAATAAACGCCGACGGCAGTAAGGACTATGCCGGTTTCCTTGAAAACGTTGCGTTCAATCCTGCGGGTAAGGCTGTCAACCTCTTTGACCGTCATTGTGTCGGGCAACTCTATGTGGACCGAAGCATAGTTCTTGTTTGGCCCATAATTGCTGATGATTAAATCGTATGCTCCGCGAACTTCATGCTCTTCTGCTATAAGCTGCTTTATCTGGCGGCTCAATGCCGCATCCGTCCGCTTCCCGATGATGTCGTCCAGCGTTTCACAGATCATCTCAATTCCCGATTTTATGATGAAGCAGGAAATCACCACGCCGACAAATGCTTCGAGCGGAAGTTTGAACACAATGTACACCACGGCGGACGCAAGGACTGAACTGGACAGTATGGCATCAAACAGGGCGTCTGCACCGGATGCAGTCAGTGCTCCCGAATTGACTTTCCTTCCGGTCCTCTGTACGTACAGTCCGAGCACGATCTTTGCGGCAACGGCAACACCCATAATCACCAGTGAAAGCACGGAATAGTCGGCATGCACCGGACGGATTATTTTCTTAACGGATTCCACGAGTGACGTCATTCCTGCATACAGGACGATTGCAGAAACGATCATCGAACTGAGGTATTCAATCCTTCCGTAGCCGAACGGATGCTTCTTGTCCGGTGACTTTCCTGCGAGTTTTGTACCGATTATCGTGACAACGGATGAAAGCGCATCCGAAAGGTTGTTTACGGCATCGAGCGTGATGGCAATGGAATGTACGGCAAGTCCCGTAAATGCCTTGAATCCTGCCAGCAGAAGATTGGCTACAATTCCAATAATGCTTGTCCGGACAATGATTTTTTCTCTCTGCATGACAGTCAGTATACGTCGATGTGGGCTATATAATCAAGTGCATCAGTGCTTTGAG
Source organism: Treponema sp. (assembly GCA_024690865.1). GTDB lineage: Bacteria > Spirochaetota > Spirochaetia > Treponematales > Treponemataceae > Treponema_D. Next base: position 5,548 of record JAILON010000171.1, read on the forward strand.
GATAGCCGGTGGAAGCTGACCATTGCTGCTCCGACCGTCATCTACTTGGAAAAGGACGAATTATAAAAGATCCGGTCCCAAAACGCCAGAATCGTCCCGTTCGGCGAGGCATAATAGACGGGGCTTCCCATGACGAGCCCGTCCGCCGCCTGGAACTTGGGCGCGACCTCGTTGACAAAATCGTCAACGGCGCACTTCCCGTTCTTAAAGCAGAAGCCGCAGCTCAGGCAGCCGCGTATGTCCTTGTTCCCAATCTGAATCAGCTCCGTCTCAATCCCCTCGTCGCCGAAGACGCGGATTATTTCGCCCAGAGCCGTCGCCGTGCATCCGTCAGCCCTCGGGCTACCGTTCAATAAAAGTACCTTTGCCATTATGGAAGCAGTATAGCACGAAGCTTCATGCACGGACAATAGCGACGTGTTCTGCATTATGTACATTTGGGTTAGATTTTTACGTGATTCAACACGTAACGATTATGAAATTTTATATGCAGGGACATATTTGACATTTCTCAGAAATTCTGCTTTAATATCAGTTCTTAATGCAAACGACACATGTTTTGAATGCCAGTTGCTTCATGTAAATCTGATTACGAGACATTAAGGAATTTCGCACGGGAGGATTTCTTATGCCAAGGAATCAGTTTCAGCGCATGGTCTTTGCATTTATCACTGTCGTGATAACCGTCCATGCCTATGTCTTTTACAGTATCTATGTTGTGAACGGGGATGCCCTGCGTACTGCGGTCGGAACGACAAGCGTTCTTTCAGCGGTCAGGATGATTGGCGGGATATATATGTTCGGCCGTATAATGCCTGTCTGGTCTGTCGTTATCGTGGAGTTCTGCTTCGCCTATGCGATGGAATGCCTTTATGGAAGCCCGCTGTCATTCAAGCTTGCCTGCAAGAACTTCGATCCGAAGGCCACTCACCCAGTTCTTTTCGAGACTTCAATAATCTGTGCGACGGTCGGCCTTATGGTTCCTGCAATGAGCCTCATCGCGACCTTCCTTTACTATCCTTACGATACTGGTTTCCAAATTCACACGGCCTTAGTCCAATGGCTCCGTCTGATGTGCTACAACTTTCCTTTCGCATTTTTCACGCAGCTGTTCTTTATTCAGCCTTTTGTTCGTTGCGTTTTCAAGCTGATTTTTAGTCCGGCATCGCTTGCACAAAAAGCACAAAACTGCTAATATAGGAACATCTAACGAGCGGCGGAAGCGTAAGTCCAGTTATGGGAAACGCTTCCGCCGTTTTTTTTGTCAACAGAGGTATCTATGAAAGAATATGATTTAGGTAAAGATGGAATCGCGAGGCTGGTCAGGCACTTTTCCGTGCCGTGCGTAATCAGCATGCTGGTGGCCGCACTGTACAACATCGTGGATCAGATTTTCATCGGATGGAGCAGCGCAGGAGCCTCCGGCAACGCAGCCACAAACATCGTGTATCCGTTCACGGTGCTTGCGCTGGGGCTTGCCCTGCTCGTGGGTGACGGAAGCGCGGCGAATTTCAGTCTGGAACTTGGCAGGAAAAACACGGACCAGGCTGACAAGGCCGTGGGGAACGGGCTTTCTCTTCTCATGGTTCTGTCCGCCGTACTGTGCTCGGTTGGGTTCGCATTCAAGCCGCGGATACTCCGCCTGTTCGGAGCAACCCCTGCCGAAGCACCCTGCTATGGATATGCGGAACAGTACTTCTCAATAATCTGCGCAGGATTGCCTTTTTATATGGTAGGCCAGGGCTTGAACGGGACTATCCGTGCGGACGGCTCCCCGAAATATGCGATGGGCTGTACCCTTGCCGGAGCAATCGCCAACATTGTGCTTGACCCGCTCTTTATATTCGTGTTCGGCATGGAAGTAAGAGGGGCGGCTGTTGCGACAGTGATAGGGCAGATTCTTACTTTCCTGATGAGCGTCGCATACCTGTTCCGTTCCAAATACTTCCATCTCACAAGAAAATCACTCAGGGCAGACAGATCCGCCATCGGAAGAATCATCTCAATCGGGATGGCCTCGCTCATAGTGCAGCTTTCCATTGTCGTCATTATCGGAGTGAACAACAACCTGCTTGCCAGGTACGGCTATCAGACCCTGGCAAGCACTGGAGTCGCATTCGGCCCGGTCATTCCGATCGCCGTCGTGGGAATCGTGATGAAGGTGTTCGGGATAGTGGTCTCCGTCGTAATCGGAATAAGCCTTGGCGGGCAGCCGATTATCGGATTCAACATGGGGGCGGGGAATACGTTCAGGGTGAAGCAGACCATCTCCTTAATCACCCGTCTCATACTGGGAATCGGCACAATCTGCTTCCTTGTGTTCGAGCTTCTGCCGGATGTTGTCATCTCGTTGTTTGGTAACAACAACTCCCCCGAGTATATGGAATATGCGCGGCTTTGCATCAGAATCTTTTTGGGAGGAATCGTCCTGACATGCTACATCAAGTCAGCCGCAATCGTTCTCCAATCGCTTGGGAAAAGCTTCAAGTCCACGTTGCTTGCCCTTCTTCGTGATGTGATTGTGTTCGTCCCTGTATCGGTGCTGCTTGCAACTGCAAGTCACAGCATCATCACCATGCTCTGGGCTGCGGTTATCAGTGATGCCGTGGCATTCGTCGTCGCTCTTGTGTTCGTCAGGAGGGAAATGAGGAGGCTTGGCTCATCATTTGAGTTCAGAAGACAGCATGATTCCAAAAGGAATCAATACGTTCACTTGAATCTTTTCAGAAAAAGTGCTACATTTTCTGTGTAGTGAAAGCTACCACGGGAGCGCTTCAGCTGATATTTCGACGGCAGCCGTGATATCTGTACCTTGCTCGAACATCTCTCTGTATCAAATGGCCGCATATTTCTGCCGTAATGTATGATGCCAAAGGAGGTGTGATTATGAAGCGGGTCAGGGCTGCATGTATTCTTCAGACGCTGGTTTTTTCACAAAGACCTGAACTTGGTTTTAGCAGAGAACATGCGTTGAAAAATAATCGCGATGAATTCGAACGCTACAAGGCCAATCTTGAATACACATCAACCAGATATCAGATTGATGATACGGCTGAACAGGAAGATGGGTCTCTCGTTGTTCATATCAGGAAGCAGTACAACGAAAATTCCGATGTTTCTGAATACTTCAAGTAACAGCAACTGCCGCCCGGGATGTTTCGGGCGGCTTGTTGACGGCACCTGTTCCTGCCTGTATACTGTACACTATGGTAAAGCATATAATTCTTTGGACGCTTAAGGAAATGCCGGAAGAGGAGAAAGCTTCCGTGAAGGCAGGTATCAAGGAAGGACTGGAGGGGCTGAAAGGCAGAATACCGGGACTGCTGGACATACAGGTGCATGCGGAAAAGCGGTTGGAGACTTCCACTGCGGACCTCATGCTGGATTCCAGCTTTGAGTCGTTCGAGGCCCTGAAATCCTATTCCAAGAATCCTGCCCATGTTGCCGTCGCTGACAGCAAAGTACGGCCGTTCACGGCGGCGAGGTCCTGCCTGGACTTTGAGCTGCCTTCTGTGTTTTAAGCTGCACCATGAAACGATGTCAGACAGTGATTTCTATCTGGTTGTTTTCTATTCCAAGTATACAGCTTTCGTAATAGCCATCGCCGGTCGTCCGTGGGTCGCTGAGAACTTCGTAGCCGTCGTTTTTCAAGCGGGCGGTAAGCTCATCAACTTTTTCTTTGCTCCCGACGCTGAACGCAAGATGGATATAGCCCGTGCGGTTCAATTCCTTTGCATCATCAGACAGGTTCGGTTTGCTCATAATTTCAAGCCGGCTTCCGTCGTCAAACGAAATGAAGTAGGAACGGAAACCAGTCGTCCTGTTATGATAGCCGCCGTTTGATTTCCCGTTGAAATACTTCACGAAGAAGTTCCTGCATTTTTCTAAGTCAGTCACATACAGGGCAATGTGTTCAATTTTCATAATTCCTCCAACCGGCACATAGCAGCATACTATTTCCTTTCGTTTTCGTCAGATGAATGCAAGCCCAGGATGAACAGGCCAATTCCTATGACGGCAGGGAAAACAATTGCGGCACCCATTCCACTTTTGAGGTTGTCATTGAAATGACTTGCCACAGTTCCAACTAAGGTTGGGCCACCCGAGCAGCCAAGATCCCCGGCAAGGGCTAACAAGGCAAACAAAAGCGTGCCACGCCCATTTACCATTGCGGAGGCTGTGCTGAATGTACCCGGCCAGAAAATGCCGACAGAAAATCCCACAAGACCGCAGCCCAAAAGGGCAATGACAGGAACCGGAACCAGTACGATAATCAGATATGCCGCAATGCACAAAGCCGTTGAGATTCCCATAAAGAGGCGCAAATTGATTTTGTGGCCTTTGAAGCCGTAAATGGTCCTGGAAATTGCCATGCAGAATGCAAAAAGCATCGGTCCGAGAAGATCCCCCAAAGTCTTTGAAATACCGAGCCCTTTTTCTGCCAGCGTCGATGACCACTGGCTTACAGCCTGCTCCGAAGCACCTGCGCACAGCATCATTATGAACATGAGCCAGAAGATTTTCTGAGAAAAAAGCTCTTTTACACCGACATGTTCCTCCGTATTTGCTTCCAGCTTCGCAATCGGAACCTTTGTAAAAAGAATCAAGTCTATTGCCGGAACGGTGCACCAGAGCACGGCAAGCATCTTCCAGTTTTCAATTCCTGCGGTCGTAAAAAAGAGGGTCGACAAGAGCACTACAGACAAGTGCCCCCAGCAGTAAGTCGAATGGAGCAGGCTCATCTGGGTTTCTTTGTTTTTGCTGGGACAGGCTTCCACAATCGGGCTCACCAGTACTTCCTGAATTCCGCCGCCGACAGCATAGATGCACACTGAAATCAGAATGCCTATAAAAGGATTTGAAAACCTATCCGGCAGGACAGTAAGCAGAAGCAGCCCCACAATGACCGTCGCATTCGAAACAATCATGGATGCCCTGTAGCCTATCTTTTCGATTACAGGGGTCGAGAACATGTCGATTGAAAGCTGGAGCAAAAAGTTAAAGGTTATCAAAAGTGTAATCTGTGCAAGAGGAATCCCGAATTCAGACTGAATGTGAACGAACAGAAGCGGTACGAAATTGTTTACGATTGCCTGAACCACGTAACCTAAATAAGAAGCTTTGATGGTAGTATTGTAATTGTTCATGATTGCATCTCCTGCGTATAATTTGAACCGCACGGTTTTTAGCCTACTGACGTAACACATTATGATTTTAACCTTGCTCCCATTATCAGGAAAGAGGCAAAAGCTTGAAATGATTCTTCCAGAAATCAATCAAGCCGTCCGCTTTCATTTTGCTGAGTTCCGCACTTAAGGCAGATCGGTCTACCTGCAAGTAATCAGCAAGCTGCTGCCGATCATAAGGAATGTCAAACTCCGCATCTGGCGTTTTTGCCGGGACACAGGATGAGAGGTAAGCAAGCAGCCTGCCGCGGATTGTTTTGGAATTAGTATGAAAAATCCGCTGCGAAAGATGCAGGTTCTTGTCCATGCTTATCCGCAGGATATTCTTAATCAAGACGGGACTTATTTCATCCTCAGCATTGGCGAGGATATTTTTAGGATTAAGAAGCATAATCTTAGAATCCTCAACTGCAACTGCATCCACCAGCAGAGTTTTTCCAGTCAGGGCATACGTCTCTCCGAATACTTTTCCTTTTCCAAGAGTATCTATAATAGTCCTGTTCCCCCAGTAATCCGTATTTTCTATTTGGATGCGGCCATCAAGCACAAAACCCATTGCATCGATTGCGCTTCCTGTGCAAAAAACTGCTTCACCTTTCTTCACTGCTTTTTCAGAACTTCCCAATAGTCTCAATGCTTTTGGCATCGTTCGCTCATCAAGCCCGATAAAAAGCGGGTGTCCAAGAAGCTCCATAGAATCCATACCCGCAGTTTACTTGATTTTTGTTGTTTTGACAACATCCTTTTTAACCCGGCCATGATAAAGTAGAGCCGTAAAACAGAACGAAGTGAGGCTAATTATGATTAGGAAGATTGTAAAGATTGACGAAGACAAATGTACAGGCTGCGGTTTGTGTGCCTCTGCCTGCCACGAGAACGCAATCGTCATAGAGAACGGGAAGGCGCATCTTCTGCGCGATGATTTTTGTGACGGCTTCGGCGACTGCCTTCCGGCATGTCCTGCAGACGCAATTACAATAGAAGAACGCGAGAGTACAGCTTATAACCCACAAGCTGTAGAAATGCGAAAACAGCTTCTCGCCCAGCAGGCTTCCGGCGGGCCAATGCTCCATCCTCATACAGGAGGATGCCCGGGAAGCGCAATGCATACCTTCAACCGAGCTCAAGCACCAGTTCAAGACTCTGCTCCAGAAAACGAAACATTCGAAAAAACAACCCTCAGAAGCGAACTTATGCAGTGGCCGGTTCAAATCAAACTGCTTCCAGTTCAGGCTCCGTTTTATGAGAATGCAAACCTCCTGATTGCCGCTGACTGTACCGCATACGCTTATGCTACCTTCCACCGCGACTTCATAAAGAATCACATTACGCTCGTCGGCTGTCCGAAGCTGGATGAAGGTGACTACACGGAAAAGCTTACAGCCATCATCAGCCAGAACAACATAAAAAGCCTTACGATTGTTCGAATGGAAGTTCCATGCTGCGGAGGTCTTGAACACGCCGCCACGGAAGCACTGAAAGCAAGCGGTAAATTCATTCCGTGGAGAGTCGTAGTAATCAGCCGCGACGGCGAGATTCTGGAATAGCCAGTTATTATATGAATTGAAAATCCGATACTATTAGTATAGACTTATTCTTATGAACGAAGTAAACAAGACATTATTCATTCCTCTGTACGGCAAGGCAAAAGTCAGTAAGCAGGGAATCATTATAAAAGATTCGATGGCAGAAAATATCTGGGATGCAGAAGGTTTTGATGTTAGCGGAAAATCAAAATCAAAATGGCTCACCTACAATATGGCAATGAGGGCAAAAATCTTTGATGACTGGGTTGAAAAAATGCTCTCAGAAAATCCAGATGCTTTGGTTTTACATATTGGCTGCGGACTGGATAGCCGGGCGTTTAGAATTGGCAGCTCATATAAGCTTTGGATAGACGGTGATTTTCCTGAAGTTATTGAAGCTCGCAAAAAACATTATTCCGAAAACGAACACTATAAGATGATGGAGTTTAATGCAGCAAAAGCAGAAATGGTAGAAAAGCTTCCGGATGCACAAACCGTCATTGTTGTTTTTGAAGGAATCAGCATGTATCTGCGTAATGAAGAATTGAATACGTTTGTCCGTGCGCTGGATAAGAAATATCCTCAGATTCACATGCTTATGGACGTATATACAGTTTTTGGTGCAAAAGCAAGCAAAATAAAAAATCCGATTAAAGATGTTGGAGTAACGACAGTCTGGGGAATTGATGATATTAATGTAGTACTGACTGAAACACAATTACAATTCGAAGCCGAACATTCACTGACACCAGAAAATCTTGTAAACGAACTACCTTCTTTTGACAGAGGCTTCTTCAAGTTACTTTACACAGGAAGCTTCTACCGAAAAATCTACCGGTTATATGAAATAAGCAAGCGAGCTTAGTATAAGAACTTTGAATATTTTCCGGTTCCAGTGCCTGAAAACCAGCATGTCCATACCCGCTCATGATCAAGAACTCAGCGCCAGGATACTTCCTTCTCAGCCTTTTTTCTGATTTTCTTGCAGGCTCCTTCTCTGAAAACAGAAAAATGAATTTTCGGATGATTTCCCTGCTACTTACCCCGTACCTACGTACATCACAGCCAGCCCGCATCTGAATGTCAGATAGAATTCTACCCCGCCACGCCCACCCTGTCAAGGGAAAAAGAGCCTGAGCCCTGCCCGGCAGGACGGCGACTGTTCAAGGACGTACGGAGCAGTCGTTATGCACGTGCGTAACAGTCGTTACGCGTGTGCGGAGCAGCCGTTACGTGCGTGCGTAACAGTCGTTACGCGTGTGCGGAACAGTCGTTACGTGTGTGCGGAAAAGCCGCCTCTTTCGAGCGGTCACGTCGGGATCCACATGCAGGGCTTCCGAAGTAGCTATATAATGGAAGATTTTTTACAGCTTCGCCCCTAATGGGCGGCATTTGTGGACTACAATCTACACGAAGCCCCTGGTGTTTTCCTGTATATTCAGCTCATAAGGTTGCTGCAAGAGCCCGGGCTTACAGCCGGAACGCGCCCAGCCTTACGCGCGCGCGGATTGTCTCCGTCTGGAAGAACATCAGCTGCGCCGTGCTTGACCGCATCGCCAACAGCAAGGGCAATCTGCTTTTTCCTGTCCAGTTTTTCATGAAAGAACAAAACTGACATGAGCATAATCCATACAGGGGATGTATAAAGCAGGATTGCAGCAGTCGAAAGCGGCATCATTGTGATGGCAGTAAAATAGCAGACTGTAAAAAACAAAATGCTTCCAAATCCGACTCCAAGAAAGAGGGGAATATCCTTTACCGAAATCTTAAAGTCCTTGCGTTCCTTTACAAGCAATACCAGTGCATCCCGCTTATCATCAAAAAGATTGTGCAGATTAAAATTCCGCAGTTGATTACGGTTTTCAAAACTCGACGAGTGTCGTAGCTACCCCGGAACACCGTCCCGTACCAGCGGCGGTTCAGCGTAATATGTACCGCCCATAAAATAAAGAGTGCCGCTCCCAGAATCTCATGCACGATGTCAGCGGGGAACAGGTATGCCCCGCCCATGAGAATGATTGAGGGGACTGTCATCGTGATGTCCAGGGGCATGCGGAACTTGCTCACGTTCATGCTATTTGAGGAGTCCTTCCACATATTTTTTATGTCAGCTCCGCTCCCGCGCGTAAAGTCCTTGCCGCCCTTAAAGTCCGCGCCTTTCGCGTATTTCGCAAGGTCGCTCCCGCTTCGTCCAAGTCCGCTGCCGCCGCTCGTGCAGAGGGTGACGAGCTTCTTGCCACTCCAGCTCTGGCTTTCAACAAAGGTGTACATGATTTTCGGCGCGTATGCCCACCAGATGGGATAGTACAGGACTACCGTGTCGTAGCCGGACAAGTCTATCGTGTTCGCGATTGCCGGGCGGCTCTTGGGATCGTTGCATTCAATCGTGGAAAATGATTTCTTGTCATGCCAGTTGAGGTCCGCGCTTGTGTACTTGTGGACAGGCTGAATCTCAAACACGTCCGCGCCCATCACGGTCGCCGCGTTCTTTGCCATCCGTTCCGTCGTTCCGGTCGCACTGAAATAGACGACTGCCGTCTTTGCAAAAGCTCCTGCCATTGTCATTGCTCCTACGAAAAGTGCTAAAACAAGTCTCTTCATTCTATTTTCCTTTTATCAAATTAAGCAACGTTCCGTTACTTATAGATACTATACGACAGAATTTGTAACTTGTCAATACTAAAACATAACTTTATTGACGATTTATCACTTATTGCATAAGCTAACAAAAGGGTGTATACTGTGAACATGGCAGATTCAAACAACGGGGCTGCGTTCATCCGCGCCCGGAGCGGCGAGCACAAGGAGGAGCGGCTTTTGCAGATAAAGGAGGCGACGGCGGAGCTTTTCGAAAGCTCGCCCTACAGCGAAATAACCCTCACGACCATTGCGGAAAAGCTCAGCTGGTCCCGCGCCAACCTGTACAAGTACGTCACGACGAAGGAAGAAATCATCCTTGAGATTACCGCCGACAAGATGACCCGCTACTACGAGTCGCTGCTTGCCGCATTCCCGGAAGGAAACAAGTTTTCCGCCGGAACGGCCGCCGAGGTGTGGGCGGGAATCCTGAACGCCAACCAGGACTACATGCGCTACGTCTCCTACCTGAACCCGGTAATAGAAACGAACGTGACGGTCGAACGGCTTGCGACATTCAAGAAGAAGTACTACGATTTGGCGTATGCGCTCCGCGACAGGCTCGCCGCCATGCTCGGCATAGCGCAGGAAGCCGCCTATAAAATACAGTTGGATGTTCTGTTCTATGCCTCGTCAAACGCGGTCTGCTGCTACAAGAATCCGCTCATACAGGAGGCACTGGAGCAGATTGGAATTACCCCGCCCCCGATGGATTTCTACGCGGACATGAAGGAGTTCCTTCGGATGCGGCTGGAATGGAACAAGTAGGAGGACACTATGTTCAGGACAATGAGAAGATTCAAGCAGCAGATTTCGGATGCGGAGTGCATTGAAATCCTGAAAAACGAGAAGCGCGGCGTGCTTTCGCTCATAGGAGATGACGGATACCCCTATGGAATTCCGCTGAGCCATTTTTATGACGAGCGGGACGGAAAGATTTACTTCCACGGCGCGAAGGAAGGGCACAAGATTGACGCGATAAAGAACTGCCCCAAGGCAAGCTTCTGCGTGTACGACAAGGGCTACACGGACGAAGGCGACTGGGCCCTGCACATAAAGAGCGTCGTTGCGTTCGGGAAAATCAGCCTTGTCACGGACATACGCAAGGCCGAGGAAATCTGCACCCGCCTTGTCCAGAAGTTCACGGATGACCGGGAGTATCTTGAGAAAGAGCTTGCCAACGCCCTTGGGCGCGTCCAGTGCCTTGAGTTCACGATAGAGCACATGACAGGAAAACTCGTGAAAGAATCATAAAAGGAAAGCGCATCTTATGGACTACAGCTACATTTTCCGTTCCGCGCTGCCGGATTACGGCACGTTCGCGGCGTTCGGATTTGAAAAACAGGACGAGGGATATATATGCAGGAAAGCGCTTGGGGATACGGGATTTTATGCGCTTATCAGGGTTCATGGCGAGCGCATAACGGCGGAGGTGTATGAGAAATCCGCAGATGGAACTTCCCCAGATTCCAAATATGCCCTCTTTGACGTGAAGAGCGCGAACGGTGCCTTTGTCGCCGGCATACGTGCGCAGGTGCAGGAAATCATGAACGACTTCCGTGCACGCTGCTTTGAGTCCGGTGACTGGAAGGAAAGATACATTTCGTACATCGAGCGGGAGTTTGGCTGCACGGCGGAATACCCCTGGGCTGCCCCCCAGGAAGCGCAGGGTACGAAAGACAGGTATGCGGATGCCGCCGTGTTCCGCTGTCCCAACCAGAAATGGTTTGCCCTCATCATGAACATCAGATACAAGAACCTGGGGCTTGAAAGCGACGAGGGCGTTTCCGTGGTGAACCTGAAAGCCGACCCGGACAAGATACAGGAGCTCACGGACAAAAAGTCCGTCTTCCCCGCATGGCACATGAACAAGAAACACTGGATAACCGTGCTCCTGACGCGGGTGACGGACTTCGACACGCTGTGCGAGCTTACCCGGCGGAGCCGCGAGCTTGTGGCTGGAAAACAATAGCTGTAACAGCCACCATTCCGCCCATCGGCAGGCTACAAATCCTTTATAACAGCGGTCGGAAGCCTGTTGAGTTTTTCAGTTCCCCACAGAATTATCAGTGCGAAAAGTACGAGGTAGAACGGATACAAGCCGATTCCAATATGCGAAGCAATAAGGAAGCACGAGAGAGTCTGACAGCGGCTTTCGAATTTTTCAATAAACAGGGATTCGGATTTGAAGCAAGGATTCGTTCGCTGACGACAAGTCTCTGGCTGTTAACAGTGGAATATTGTCTTAAAGATGGACTAAAAAAAAAAAGCAAGGATAGCATGCGCATAAGAAAAATGACACGGTTCATCGAGGAAAACTATTTACATCCGATTACCTTGGAGCAGATAGCTTTGGAAGCCTCAGTCGGACGACGTGAGTGCTGCAGGGTTTTCTCCCGGCAGCTCGGCTGTTCTCCCGTCGATTACCTGATAGATATTCGCATAAGCAGGGCTCAGAATCTTTTAGAATCTTCCGATTTGAAAATCGATGCAGTTGCTCAGGCATGCGGTTTTTCTTCTTCCAACTATTTTTGCCGCATCTTCAAGCAGCGGACAGGAGGCTGCCAAGATTGGTCTGCCAGCCACAACAGGTACCTGGCAGGAGCATGAGCGTCCTGCCCGTCACAGGTCCCGTTTCCTCAAACTGCATGATTCAAATTCCTACCACGCGAACCTAGCCCAGCGGTCGTTCATCTTGGGAAGGAGGGTTGCGAAGAGCCAGCCGCCAAAGGAATGCTTTCGCATCTCCTCGTTGAAGCTGTGCTCCTCGACAAAGCGGATTCCGCTGACCAAGTCTGCGATTTCCTGCCCCGACCACGTCCCGCTCTTGAACACAGCGTTGGTGTTTTTTACCGTGTCGTGGTACTTTTGATTCTTCACCATCATCGGGTTGTTCTGCTCGGCAATCAGCGTCGCGCTGGGAAAGTTGTTTTTCAGAATAGAAAGAATCGTCTTTATCTCGTCCAGCGTGAAGTACATGAAAAGCCCTTCGGCAAGGAAGAGAAGCTTCGCGTCAGCCTTGGGCATCCCGGACTTGACCTGACCGCACCAGCCGTCGTCAAGGACACTCCCCGCTATCATCATCACGCGGTCACGGTCGGCGAAAACCTTCTTCCGCAATGCAATCGAATCCGGCAGGTCAACGTCGAACCATCGTATAGAGCCGTTGTCCACGCGGGAAAACCTATTGTCAAATCCCGCGCCCAAGTTCACGATGACGGCATCGGGATTGCCCGCAATGAAATTCTTCACCATGCGATCCAACATGACCGTCCGCGCGATGACTCCCTCGTGCGACATGAATTTGTCGTAGGGCTTCGTGTCCAGTCCGAGCGTCCTGACGATTTCTACGGCGACATCATCGCAGACGCGCGGATTTTTGCGGAGCGTCTCGTTCGCCTTTACCGCGACGGGAATCAGTGCAGTCGTCTGCACGTCTCCAAGTTTCAAGTCCATATTGGTCTCCTGTTTTTTATTTGATTGATGTAATACGGAAGGATGCGGCTGCCCCCCTCAACCACAGGCAGAGAAGTTCAGCATCGTATATCCCGCCCCGGCAATTGCCTGAGAGAGCTCCTTTTCCTCCTGTGGGCTTTTGGAGCGCAACAGGACGGACTTGTCCTCAAGCTTTACCGTTGCCCAAACTCCATCTTTCGCGTTGAGCGCATTCTCCACGTGGCGGACGCAATTTGAGCAGTGCATGCCGTCCACAATGAGCCTGTAGCTGTAGGGGTAGTGGGAAGCGTCTTTGTCAGTGACACGGATTTTCTTGGGCAGGGGGTCATGCGTTCCGCAACATGACGAGCCGTAGCGTATACGTCTCCGCACGCTGTTCAGCGAAAAAGCCACTATCACCGCCAGAATCAGGCAGATTAGCACCGTTCCCATCTACCAGCGACCTCCCACATGACTCCCATGTTCTTGAATCCCCCCTCCGGCATACAGGAGGAGCATGTGCCCCCCTGAACGTTTGCGCCCTGCCTGCCCGGACAGGCAGAGCAGGATTTGTGTCCCCCTCCGCAGCCGCCGGAGCAAGCGGAGCATGAAGCCCCCACGCGGCGGATTGCCCCCGCCCGCTCAAGGAATTCGATTTTACGCCGGACATCCTCCACGGAAGTCCCCAGCTCGGCGGCAATAAGCTCCACCGGGCGGGAACGTCCATCTTTCAGCAGGGAAAGAAGCTTTTCCATCGTGCCACGCTACCAGATGAGCAGCCCTATGTGGTATGCGGCGCATGCAAGTAGCAAAGCCCCAATCGTGTAGTACACGGCAATGACCGCCGTCCACTTGGCGGAATGCGTCTCCTGGTATGTCGCGGCGAGGGCGACGATGCAGGGCATGTTGAAGGTTATCGCAAAGATGAACGCAAGGGCTTCCGGGCGCGCGACGTTGGCGATGAGCAGCTCGTTCAGGTTCGCGGCCTTCGCCTCGCCCATCACCGTGCCGATTGTCACCGCCCCGCCGCTCGTGAAAATCGTGCTCAGGACTCCGGCAGCCCCTTCCTTTCCGACAGAAGAAGCGATGAAGGCCATGAAAGTCTGCCAGCCAAGACCGAAGAGCCTCGTAACCGGCTCAATCGCCGTGCCGACCTTGTACAGGATCGAGCCTTCGATTTTGCCCGTGAAGGAGAAGGACAGCAGCCAGAAGATAAAGGCGACGAGGAGCACGACCTTGAGGACGCGGAAGAAAGTGTCCCTCGTGCGGCCCAGAACGTAACGGAAGAGGCTTCCCCACTTGGGTTTGTGATAGGGAGGCAGCTCCATAATCATGCCGCAGCGGTCCTCCGGCTTGACGAGCGAGCGTCCGAACAACTTTGACGTGAGCCACATGTGCAGAATCATCACCGCGAGGATTGCGACGATGATGAGCGGAGCGGCTGCCCCGAACCACACGGTGGAGAGCATGGGGACGATTGACCATGCCGCCCCGCAGGGAATGGCCCATGCGAGCGCGATTGTCAGAACCTTCTGCCCCCAGTTGTCAATGACACGCGCGCCCGCCGCGCCTCCCATCGTACAGCCAAAGCTGACAAGGAAGGGCATGACGGACTTGCCCTGAAGCCCCAGCTTGGACATCGTGTTGTCAAAGACATAAGAGATTCTCGCCATCACGCCGACTTCCTCCAGAAGGCCGAACACGAGCGTCACGCCAAAGACGAATCCGAGCATCTGGATGATGAAACCAAGGGACCGTATCAGGACATCGGTAACGAGCGACGAGACGACCGCAGGGCAGCCAGCCCCGGTCAGAGCGGCGGCGACAGGAGCGTTCAGACCGCCGATAGCGCTTCCCACCGCCATGAACGGCAGGGCGGGTATGAAAGACGCGATGAGCCCGATTAAGACGGTAAGGACGACGACGCTCTTCCCCCAGAAGCGGTGGGTTATCATGCGGTCGAACTTGCCGAGCTTCGCAGGCTTCTTCTCTGCCTGCACCGTGCCTTCCAGCAGGAAGTCTATCCACTCGAACTTCTTCTCGCCGGTCTGCAGGACACCCTTCTCAAGGGAATCCGTCACTTTCGTGAAGCGCATGAGCCGCTCGCCCGAGAGTGCGTTCCGTATCTTCGCCGTGACGGGGGCATCACCCTCCACGGCCTTGGCGGCGAGCCAGCTTGCCGAGTATCCCGGTATCACGCCGTCGGGGACGAGCGTCTTGATTTCCGAATAGTCCCCTATCTTGCCGTATTTCTGATCGAGGGCAGAATAGTCCAGCACGGTCTTTTTGCTGACGGAGGCTTCAAGTGCGGCATAGAATCCGTCGTACTTCTTCACGTCTGGTGCGGAAAACAGCACGACGGGTATGCCGAGCTTCTTTTGCAGCGCGGCGGGGTCTATGTGCTTGCCCTGCTCCTCCGCAACATCGGACAAGTTCAGAAGCAGGAAGCATGGAACGGTGATGCCCGCGTAGTCAGCGAGCATATACAGGCTGCGCTCCAGCTGGGAGCTGTCCGCAAGGATGCACACCACGTCCGCCTTTCCGCTCGCAATGTAGTCGCGGGTAATAATCTCCTCGTCGGAGTTGGCGGAAAGGCTGTATGTTCCCGGCAGGTCCGCGACAAGGTAGTTCTTCCCGTTATGGGAGAAACTCCCCTCCTTCTTTTCCACGGTCTTGCCCGGCCAGTTGCCTACGTGCTGCTTGAGTCCGGTGAGCGCGTTGAAGAGGGTTGACTTGCCCGAGTTCGGCTGACCGAGCAGGGCAACGACCGTCTCGTTCTTGTCCGTCATCAGACTGCCTCCGCGACTTCTATCCAGTCGCATTCCTTTCGGTTCAGGGCAATCATCGTGTCGCGCGAGTAGACGAGCAGGGGGCGGTGCTTCTCGTTCTTGATGATGGAGACACGGCACCCCGGGGTAAGCCCGATGGACGTAATCCTGCTGACAAACCGTGTGTCGCCGTTTATGCTGGCAATAACGCCGCTTGCATCTTTTGCCAATTCCGATAGTCTTTTCATCGTATACCCCCGTACCTTACGCCTTGCTGGGCTTCCTGAACAGGGCCCACACGCCTACGAGGACGACCGCAGCCGCAAAGACGAAGCCGACTATGTTGCCCGCCCCGGCGAACATACTGCCGAACTGGTAGACCACGAAGGACACGACGTATGCGAATCCGCACTGCCAGCCGATTGCCGCCCATGTCCACTTGGGGCTGTTCATCTCGCGCTTGATCGCACCGATCGCGGCAAAGCATGGTGCGCACAGCAGGTTGAAGATAAGGAAGGACATACCGGCAGGATGCGTAAATGCTGCGGCAAGGTTTGCCCAGGTCTCTTCCCCGCCGTAGAGGATTCCCATCGTGCCGACGATGTTCTCCTTCGCGACGAGCCCCGTAATCGAGGCGACGGCTGCCTGCCAGTTGCCCCATCCGACGGGAGCGAAAATCCAGGCAATCAGGCCGCCGATCTTCGCGAGGATGCTTGAGTCCATCTGCTCCTCCTCGAGCATCCCGAAGCCTTCCTCCGTCCAGCCGAAGAAGGACAGGAACCAGATGACGATCGTGGAAAGCAGGATGACCGTTCCGGCCTTCTTGATGAAGGACCAGCCGCGCTCCCACATGGACCGCATGACGTTGATGAAGGTCGGCCAGTGGTATGCGGGAAGCTCCATGACGAAAGGAGCGACTTCACCCATGAAGGGCTTGGTCTTTTTGAGGATGATTCCGGAGACGATGATCGCCGCGATGCCGATGAAGTAGGCCGAAGTGGCGACCCACGCGGAGCCGCCGAAAATCGCGCCCGCGACCAGGGCGATGAAGGGAACCTTCGCGCCGCAGGGGATGAAGGTCGTGATCATGATCGTCATGCGGCGGTCGCGCTCGTTCTCTATCGTACGGCATGCCATGATTCCGGGAACGCCGCAGCCGGTGCCGACCAGCACGGGGATGAACGACTTGCCGGACAGTCCGAAGCGGCGGAACACGCGGTCCAGGATAAACGCGATGC
Source organism: Treponema sp. (assembly GCA_024690865.1). Lineage (GTDB taxonomy): Bacteria > Spirochaetota > Spirochaetia > Treponematales > Treponemataceae > Treponema_D. The sequence continues at coordinate 22,338 of JAILON010000171.1, forward strand.
GGGCCATGTATCCGCAAGCCTCAAGGAAGGCAAGGAAGATGAAGAGCACGAGCATCTGGGGCACGAAGCCGAGGACCGCGCCGACACCTGCCACGATGCCGTCAAGGATAAGGCCCTTGAGCCAGTCCGCGCACCCGACAGCGTCAAGGCCACCCTCAATCAGGGCAGGGATACTGGGAACCCAAGTGCCGTAATCCGCAGGATCAGGCCCCTCTTCGCCATATTTTTCCGCCATGGCCTGAGCCTCCGCGACTGCGTCGGCGGTAATCTCGATCGGCTCGGAGACTTCCATAGTCTCGTCATCGATGACGACGTATGTCGCGTCTCCGTTCTCGTATGCCTCAAGGATTGCTGCGGTGTCGCCGTATTCCTCGGCGGCCTCCTCATACGCGGCAGTCCCCCTCCCGAAGAGGTGGAAGCCGTCCCCGAAGAGCCCGTCGTTCACCCAGTCAGTCGCGGCAGTACCGATCGTGACCATGGAGACGTAGTAGACCAGCCACATGACAAGCGCGAAAATCGGCAGGGCAAGCCAGCGGTTGGTAACAATGCGGTCTATCTTGTCGGAGGTGCTGAGCTTGTGGTGGGACTTCTTGGTCAGGCACTTCTTGATGATTGACTCGATGTACTTGTAGCGTTCCGCCGTGATAATCGACTCCGAGTCGTCGTCCAGCTCCTTCTCGCAGGACTTGATATCCGTCTCTATGTGGGCAAGCTTCTCGGCAGATACCCCAAGGGCCTTGGTGACCTTCTCGTCGCGCTCGAAGAGCTTCACCGAATACCAGCGGTGCTGCTCAGCAGGCAGGTCGTGCACGACGGCCTCCTCTATGTGGGCGAGCGCATGCTCCACGCATCCCTCGAAGCGGTGCTTGTAGAGCATGGGCTGCTTTTCTTTCGCCTTGCTGACGGCAAGCTCTGCCGCCTCGCTGCATCCCGTCCCCTTGAGGGCAGAAATCTCGACAACCGGGCAGCCGAGCTCCTCCTGCATCGCGTCTATGTGAATCTTGTCGCCGTTCTTCTTGACGACATCAATCATGTTGACGGCAACCACCATCGGAATGCCAAGCTCCGCAAGCTGGGTCGTCAGATAGAGGTTGCGCTCAAGGTTGGTCCCGTCAACGATGTTCAGGATTGCGTCAGGCCGCTCCTTCACAAGGTAGTCGCGGGAGACGACCTCTTCCAACGTATACGGGGAAAGGGAGTATATGCCGGGCAGGTCCGTGACGACGACCTCGCCGTTATGCCCCTTGAACTTTCCTTCCTTCTTTTCCACGGTGACGCCGGGCCAGTTCCCGACGAACTGGTTTGAGCCCGTGAGAGCATTGAAGAGCGTCGTCTTTCCGGCGTTCGGGTTTCCTGCAAGCGCTATTTTTATCATCTTATTTAACCTCCACCATCTCGGCATCCGCCTTGCGGACGGACAGCTCGTATCCGCGCACCGTGACTTCCACTGGGTCTCCGAGCGGGGCAACCTTGCGCACAAAGATTTCCGTTCCCTTTGTGATTCCCATGTCCATGATGCGGCGCTTCACGGCCCCTTCTCCGGTGATTTTCTGGACAGTCACTGTCTGCCCGGTCTTTACATCTTTTAAAGTCATATCTATTTCTCCTTACCATGTTCTGCATTCCGCAGCACGGCTTTTTTTACATCTTCAATTCCCGCCAGCACATCGCCCTTCTTTTTGGGCGTGTAGAAGCGGACCTTCGGCTCTATCTTGAGCAGATAGGGCACAAGCTTCTTAAGATTCTCAACGTCCACCGACTCCTCTGGATATACAGCCAGTATGCTCGCAGTGCTCTCCTTGTAGGTAATTTCCGCCTGCGGGCAAATCTGCTTCACGACATCCAGCGCAGCTTCCCGTATGTCACCGTCCCGCAGGACTGGATCACGGAAGCGGAGCCTGCCGGGGAAGTAATTGTACTGCATCTATCCCCCCCTGCTGACCTAGTCGCCACCCGTCAGCACCGGCTTCATCGCATTGACGCTGAACGCCACGGTCGAAGCGTTATGCAACACGGCGGCAAGAGAAGGCGAAATTGCCCCGAACAAGCCCAGCAGCATGAACATCGTGTTCACCGTAACGATGCCCCTGTTGTTGCTTTCTATCTTTTCCATCAGCCTTCTGCCCAGAACGCGGGTCTTGTACAGCCCCTCAAGCCCGTCCTCGCTGGAAAGGAGTATATCAGCCGTCTCGCCGGTGATGTCGGCGCAGTCGCCCATCGCGACCCCCGTGTCGGCGGCGGCGAGGGCAGGTGCATCGTTTATGCCGTCGCCAATCATTATCACCGTATGGCCTTTCTTCTTCTGCTCTTCTATATAGTTGAACTTGTCCTCGGGCAAGGCGCGGGAGATGTAACGGTCAATTCCCGCAATCTTCGCGGCATTCTTGGCAGCCCCCTCGTCATCCCCGGTAATCATCACGCAGTTCCGTATGCCGCTCTGGTGCAGTTTCCTGATGATGTCGGGAGCGTCTTTCCGCACGGGGTCGTTGACGGCAAAGATTCCGATAACCTCCTTTTCCTCAGCAAGGTACAGGAGCGACTCACCGTTCTTTATGGCATCCTTCTGGATTTTGTCAAGTCCATCTGGAGCAGTGACATTCTCATCGTCAAAGACGAAATGCCGGCTGCCTATGACGAGCTTCTTTCCGTCCAGCGTCGTCGCAATCCCGTGCGCAACGATGTACTCCACCTTGGCATGGCGCTCCGGATGCAGGATGCCCCTCGTCTCGGCAGCCTTGACGATAGCCGTCGCAACAGGATGAGCGAAATGCTCTTCCAGACAGGCGGCAACAGCAAGGACTTCTTTTTCGCTCCGTCCGCCGAAAGTAATGATACGTGCCAACTGGGGAGCCGCCGCCGTCAGCGTCCCGGTCTTGTCAAAGACCACGGTATCGGCGTTTGAGGCATCCTCCAGGAACTTGCCGCCCTTGACGACGATTCCGTTTTCAGCCGCCTCCTTCATCGCGCTCAAGACGGCGATAGGAGAAGCGAGCTTCATTGCACAGGAGTAGTCAACCATCAGCGTCGCCATGACCTTGCTCATGTCGCGCGTAAAGAGGAAAGTCACGAGCGAAAGCAGGAAATTGTATTTGACGAGAGCGTCCGCAAGCCGCTCCGAGCGAATCTGGGAAGAGACCTTGAGCTGCTGCGAGCTGTCTATCATTGCAAGTATGTTTTGAACCTTCGTCTGGCTTCCGGTCGCGCGGACCTCGACAAACAGCTCCCCCTCCTGTACGATGGTGCCCGCAAAGACGCTGTTGCCCTCCCGCTTTTCCACCGCAAGGGGCTCGCCGGTTATGGAAGCCTGGTTGACCAATCCTTCGCCCTGGAGTACGGTTCCGTCCACGGGGATGACGCTCCCCGTCCGAACGGCGATGACGTCACCCTTCTTCACGGCCTTGAGGGGAACGGTCCGCTCGCTGTCGCCCTCGACAAGCTGCACCTGATCGTTCTGGCTCAGGAGGCGGTCGGCAAGGTCTGAATAGGATTTTTTCTTGGTAAAATCCTCTATTGTATCGCCTATGTTCAGAAGGAAGTTGATGTTGGAGGCGGTCTTGTTGTCGCCCGTAATCAGCGCCATCGATATGGCAGCCGCATCGAGCACTTCCGATTTGAAGAAGTCGCCGGAAGCCGCCGTACCGAATCCCTTCAGAATCCTCGGTGCAAGCGAGTAGACCTGCAACAGCAGGCGAACCGGGACCGGGAGCAGCTGCTTGACGTAGTGCCAGACCGTCATACAGGCAAGGTCAAAGAGCAGGCTTTCCTGCTCAGCAGGCTCGTCTACGCTGTCAAGCATCTCTGGATTGTTCAGATATTTGCCCGAGAGGGCGAGAAAATACGCCTTTATGTGTTTTTCGGACAGTTTTTCCGTGTCATAATAGATAAGGAAGGAGGCGGTCGTGTAGTTCACACTCACGTCCGTCATTCCTTCCTGAACCGAAAGCAGACTGTGCGCAAGGGCCGCCTGTCGCCGTGAGATTTTTGTCTTGTCATAGCCGACGCGAATGCGGCCCGGCAGAGAATGCTTTACGGTGAAGTCCATCTTATGAGTTTGCCTTGGAGTCCTGCTCAGCCTTGATATCTTCGGCATCCTCCTTTATGGTCTCGAAGTACTCCTTCGCATCGTCCTTGAGCTGCATGCCACCCGCGATGACCTTCGCGCAGCCCTTCCTGAACGTATCAGTCTTAAGGATAGCAGCCGCCGCAACCCCAGCGGCCAAGCCCCAGAGAAACATCTTCTTACCGTCCGTCATATAGAACCTCCATGCTTTTGTTAGTAAAACTAACACATAATTAACATAAAGTAACGCAAATTTGTTTTATATGCAAGTAGTAAGTTGTAGAAAATTGACGATAAAACAGGCTTTTCCGTGCATCCCTGCCGCATCCCAGTTGCATCCCCGCCCCCCACGGGGCCCAAAGCCACACGCCCCCAAGCCACTTAAGGGGGCAAACCACGCGCCCAATACCGAGGGCGTTTACACGCATGGCTTCTTTTGATAGAATAGGAAGCTGATGGAAGAAAAAGGGAACGACACACTTAGGAAAATCCTCGATGTTGCACAGGAAGAATTCCTTGAGAAGGGGTTCAGCGGCGCGTCATTGCGCGCTATCGTAAAGGATGCAGGAGTCACCACAGGAGCCTTTTACGGATACTTCAAGAGCAAGGAAGACCTGTTCGACTCGCTCGTGGCAGAACACGCCAACCACATAAAGGAAATCTACGACAGAATCCTTGCACAATTTGTCAAAATGCCGCTCGAGCAACAGAAATCCTCCATGGACGACTATGCATTCACCGGCCTCAAGGAAATGTTCGACTATATCTGGGACCATAAAATTCCGTTCCGGCTCATTTTCAAATCGGCAACCGGCACCAGATATGAGAACTTTCTTCAGGAAATCGCCCAGAAGGACATGGACTCCACGGAAGATTTCTACAACCTGCTCGAGTCGCAGGGAACACAGGTCGAGCATATAGACCCGCTGATTGAGCAGATAGTCATCACGGGAACATTCTCGGCTTTCTTTACCTTGATTTTGCGAGACATTCCCAAAGCAGAAGCCGAACGGGGACTTTCCCAGATGTTCCGCTTCTACCGGGGAGGCTGGAACAGCCTGATGCATTTCGCCGACTGACGGGGCTGCTTCAAAAGTCCAGCCACGGCCTTTGAAGCAACCTTCGACGGAAATTTCCTCCCCTTTCACAAACAGCCCCTCCCCTCCCCTTATCCAACCTCTCATTAATTCCTTCAAACTTGTGATTACCTCAACCTAACCCTCTTGACACTCATAACATTGTTATCTATACTGCCAGTGTTGCAATAAGCTAATCATTGTTATTAATGACAGCCTTTAGCGCAAACGTAATCGTAATTTCGAGCTAATGTGAGGTTTGTATGTCTGACAAAAAAGTAGGAGGGCCTGCGAAAAAAGGCCTTGTCAGCTGGATCCTTTATTTCACAGACGAGAAGAAAGGATCGTATGTAGCGAGCGTGCTGTTCGCAATCATGAGCGTGGCATGCTGCATCGCACCCTATTTCATGATTGCACGGATTGTGCGCCAGCTTATGGACGGCGTACGCGACTGGAATCTCTTCCTAAGGGAATGCGGTATCGTGGCCCTTTTCTGGTTCGGCAACGTGCTCTTCCATGCGATTTCCACGAGCATGAGCCACATCGCAACCTTCAACCTGCTCGGCACCATCAGGAAGCGCCTGTGCGACAAGCTCACGCGGCTTCCGCTCGGCACCGTGCTAGACATGCCGTCCGGCTCACTCAAAAGCACGATGATTGACCGCATCGACAGCATGGAGACAACGCTCGCGCACATCATCCCCGAATACACGTCAAACATCATCCTGTCTATCGCACTTGTCGCATACCTCTTTGTACTGGACTGGCGGCTTGCCCTCGCGAGCCTCGCCGTGCTTCCCGTCGGATTCATCGCGATGTGCTTCATGTTCAAGGATGGCCCCGCCCGCTTCCAGTATGCACTCGACAAAACCAAAATCCTGAATGACACGGCGGTGGAATACATCAATGGAATCGAAGTCATAAAGGCGTTTGGCAAGTCCAAGGCCTCCTACGATCGATTCGTCACCGCCGCAGAGGAGGGATCCGCCTGCTACGTGGAATGGATGCGCGACTGCATCTGGCCGCATGCCGTCGCGACCGTCGTCACGCCGTCCCTCATCCTCTCCCTCCTTCCGATTGGAGGCTTCATGTTCCTGCACGGCTCGGTCAGTGCGTCGATGTTCATCACCGTGATCATCCTTGCCCTCAGCGCCGTCCAGCCCTTTTTGATTGCATTTACCTATCACGACGACATTGCCAAGGCGGGCGCGATTTTCGACGAAGTTGGTTCCATCATGAGCCTGCCAGAGCTCGACCGCCCCGCCGCCGACCTGCGCAAACCCGCCGACAATTCGATTGTCCTGAAGAACGTCCGCTTCAGCTACCATAAGGGAATCGCGGGCGAAGAGAAAAAAGAAATCCTGCACGGCATCAACATGACGCTCCCCCAGGGTTCCTACAGTGCGTTCGTGGGGCCGAGCGGCAGCGGAAAGTCCACGATAGCCCGCCTGATTGCATCCCTCTGGGACGTTGACTCCGGCTCCATCGAAATCGGAGGCGTAGACATCAGGAATCTGTCACTGGAAGAATACAACCACCGCGTCGCGTACGTGAGCCAGGACAACTTCCTGTTCGACATGAGCGTGCGCGACAATATCCGCCTGGGCCGGGAGGGAGCAACGGATACCGAAGTGGAAGAAGTGGCGAAAAAGTCCGGCTGTTACGACTTCATCATGTCGCTGGAGCACGGATTCGACACGGTGGTCGGCGGCAGCGGAGCGCATCTGTCCGGCGGAGAACGGCAGCGGATTGCGATTGCCCGCGCGATGATGAAGGACGCTCCCATCGTCATACTGGACGAGGCGACCGCCTATACCGACCCGGAGAACGAGGCGATTATCCAGAAGTCCGTCGCCCGCCTTGTCAAAGGCAAAACGCTTATCGTCATAGCCCACCGGATTTCGACCGTCAGCGACGCGGACAAGCTTTACGTCATCAAAAACGGCGCCATCGACAGCTCCGGTACACACGAGGAGCTGCTTGCCCAAGGTGGCCTGTATAAAAATATGTGGGAAGCACACATCAGTGCAAAGGATGGTGAATAATGTTCGAGACACTTATCAAATTCTTCAACTTCTGTGATGCCGAGAACCGCAGAAAGTTCCACGGCTCTATCATCGTCGGCATCTTCAATTCGCTTTTCATGGCGCTGAGGATTGGAGCTGTCGCGGTCATGCTGCGGGGAGTCATTGCGACCGCAATGGACGGGCAGCCCTTTGAGACACAGACCATCTGGCTCTCGCTCGCGATTATGTGCGTGAGCGTACTCGGCGGCATCATCACCCGCAAGGTCACCGCGATGTGGCAGTGCGAAGGCGGCTACCGCACCTGCGCAAAAAAACGCATCGAGATTGCAGAGCACCTGCGATACCTGCCGATGGGCTATTTCAATTCGAACAGCCTTGGCGAGATTACCTCCGTCACCACCAATACGATGGAAGCCGTGGGCGACGTTGCGACCCGCGCGGTCATGATGGTCTTCCAAGGCCTGCTTGACACCGCGCTCATCATCGTCATGCTCTGTTTCTTCGACTGGCGGATAGCGCTCGTCGCCCTCGCGGGCTTCGGCCTCTTCGAGTTCGTCAACTTCTTCATGCGCTTTGCCGTGAAGAACATCTCAGCCGTCAAGATCCGCGACGATGCGGCAGAAATCGGCAAGGTGCTTGAATACATCCAGGGCATCAGCGAGGTCAAGGCATACAACCTCGTTGGAAAGCGCAGCCGCGAGCTGAACGCCGTCATCGACCGCAGGAAAAAGACCCTCGTCAAGATGGAGATGCGCTGCATACCGGTTTCAAACCTCCAGTCGCTGGTCGCAAAGCTGAGCGGCGTTGCGATGATGCTCGCCTCGATCTATTTTTTCCTTGGAGGCTCAATGACGCTCGCAGACTGCAGCACGATGCTCGTCTGTTCCTTCATGCTGTTCAACGCCCTCGAAGCCGGAGGCAACTATTCGGCACTCCTCAGGACAATTGACATTGGCGTAAGCAAGGCCAGCGCCATCCTGGAGCTGCCGACGATGGACATAGACGGCAAGGGGTATGTCGGCAAAGATATTGCCCGCGAGGGCATAACGGCACAGTCCGTCGAATTCGCCTACGACAGGAAGAAAATCATCAACAACATTTCGCTCACAATTCCAGCCGGGACGACAACCGCAATCGTCGGACCGTCGGGCGGCGGCAAGACAACATTCTGCCACCTGCTCGCCCGCTTCTGGGACGTCGATTCCGGCAAGGTTACGCTCGGCGGAACGGATGTGCGAGACTGGAGCATGGACGGACTGATGCAGAACTACAGCTTCGTCTTCCAAAACGTCTACCTGTTCCACGACACCATCGCCAACAACATCCGATTCGGCGAGCCGAACGCCCCGATGGAAAAAGTGATTGCGGCGGCGAAGAAAGCCTGCTGCCACGAGTTCATCAGCGCACTGCCGAAGGGCTACGACACGGTGATTGGCGAAAGCGGTGCATCCTTGAGCGGCGGCGAACGGCAGCGCATCTCGATTGCACGTGCCATCATGAAGGACTCCCCCATCATCATCCTTGACGAGGCGACCGCCAACGTGGACCCTGAGAACGAGCGCGACCTCATGGCTGCCGTCGCTGAGCTGACCCGGGAAAAAACCGTCATCATGATTGCCCACCGGCTCAAGACCGTCCGCAACGCCGACCAGATTGTCGTCATAGACAAGGGCCGCATCGCCGAAAAGGGCAGGCACGAAGAGCTTGTCGCACGAGGGGGCATCTACGCCCGCTTCATTGATTCACGCCGGGAAGCGGTAAGCTGGAAGCTGTAGTGCGGCAAGCAGAAAGCTGCGGCTAGCTGCCCACGCTTGCGTCCCCACCCTGCTCACGCGGAAAGGCTGCCCACGGAGGGCGGCCTTTTTTGCTTCGGGGCAGGCCGTATCCAGGACGGGCCGGTGGACAGCAGCCGATGTATCTGCTATAGTAGATGTACAACAGCATACCTGCAACATTTTTTAGGAGAGAATTATGAACGAGATTTACGACTTCATCAAATCATGCGGAACCTATTTTCTTGCTACGGCAGACGGGACCCAACCTCGCGTCAGGCCCTTCGGCACGGTCAACATCTTTGAAGGGAAGCTTTACATCCAAACGGGAAAGTCAAAAGACGTTTCCAAGCAGATACAGAAAAACCCGCACGTGGAACTCTGCTGCATGAAGGGAGCCGACTGGCTCCGCGTGTCAGGAGAACTCGTCCGCGACGACAGGCGCGAGCCCAAGGCAGACATGCTTGCCCACTACCCCGATCTGCAGAAAATGTATTCAGCAGATGACGACAACACTGAAGTCCTGTACTTTAAGAATGCAACCGCAACGTTCTACAGCTTTACAGCGGCGCCGAAGGTGGTACAATTCTAGCCTCCCGTACACCTCGTACCGGCCGTGCACTTCGTGAACGCAAAATCAATCCTTACACCTCACAGCATGAACATCTACCGGGGGTGTTCGCACGGTTGCATCTACTGCGATTCACGGAGCCGCTGCTACCACTTCACGCATGACTTCGAAGATATCGAGGTCAAGCAGAACGCGCCCGAACTTCTGGAAGCGGCCCTGCGCAAAAAGCGCAGGCGTTGCATGATAGGCACGGGGTCCATGGGCGACCCCTACGTCCCCGCAGAAAAGGAACTGTGCCTCACCCGCCGCTGCCTTGAAACAATCGAGCGGCATGGATTCGGCGCAACCGTCCACACAAAATCCAACCTGGTCCTACGGGACCTTGACCTTCTGGAACGCATAAACCGCAAGACAAAGGCCGTCGTACAGATGACGCTTACCACGGCGGACGACGCGCTTTGCAAAATCATAGAACCGGGAGTCTGCCCAACAAGCCGCCGGCTTGAAGTCCTGGCCGAATGCAAGGACCGGGGAATTCCGACAGTCGTATGGCTCAGCCCCATACTGCCGTTCATCAACGATACGCAGGAAAACATCACCGGCATACTGGACGGCTGTATACGGACAGGAGTCAAAGCCATCATCTGCTTTGGAATGGGCCTGACCTTACGGGAAGGAAACAGGGAGTATTTCTATTCGGCTTTGGAAAAGGCGACAGCCGTTGACAGCCGTTTTTCCGAACTGAAGGACCGCTACACAAGAACATTCGGACTCAGCTATGAAGCCACCAGCCCCCACAACCAGACACTCATGTCGCAGCTTTCGGACACCTGCCAGAAAAACGCAATACAGCTGGGGACGGACTCAATTTTCAAATGGATGGAAGAATTCCCCGAAAACAGGGAGAAGCCAACGCTCTTCGATTTTTGAGCCGGTTCCACGCAACACAGCTACGCAACATAAGCAGCCCCCCCCCCCATACAGCGGGTGGCACGGCCGTAGCCGGACTGTGATACGGTCCAAAGAATAGCTCACGAACAAAAAAACCGGGCCACCCATGCAGGCAGCCCGGCCTCTTGTTTTAACTCTTGTCGTATAAGAGAAAGCGTACCTTACTTCTTATATGACTGCCGGATTTCCTTGGCGGCGGCAACCATGTTCTTCAAGCTCGGCAGGGTCTCGGCGTTGCCGCGGGTCTTGAGTCCGCAGTCAGGGTTGACCCAGAGCTTCTCGGCGGGAACCTTCTTGAGCATCTTGCCGAGCGCCTCCACGATTTCCTCCTTGGAGGGAATGCGCGGTGAGTGGATGTCGTAGACGCCGGGGCCGACCTCCGTGCGGAAGTTGGCGGCCTTCAGGTCGTCCAGAATCGTCAGGTCGGCGCGGGAAGCCTCGAATGAGATGACGTCCGCGTCAAGGTCATCGATGTCCTTGATGATGTCGCCGAACTCGCTGTAGCACATGTGGGTGTGGATCTGCGTCTCGGGCTTGACGGTGGAGTGCACCAGGCGGAAGGCGGGAACCGCCCAGTCCAGGTACTCCGTGTGCCAGTCGCTCTTGCGGAGCGGCAGCTTCTCGCGGAGGGCGGCCTCGTCAATCTGGATGATGCGGATGCCGTTCTTCTCCAGGTCAAGGACCTCGTCCTTGATGGCGAAGGCAATCTGCAGGGTCTGGTCCTTCAGGCTGATGTCCTCGCGCGGGAACGACCAGTTCAGGATGGTGACCGGACCGGTCAGCATGCCCTTCATGGGCCGCTTGGTGCAGGACTGGGCGTAGCTTGACCAGAAGACCGTGATGGCCTCGCGGCGGCTCACGTCGCCCCAGATGACCGGCGGCTTGACGCAG
>JAILON010000185.1 GCA_024690865.1 Treponema sp.
TGATGGCGCTGGGAATCGAAAATAGCGTGGAGGACCTCAAGTACTCCAAGATCGTCATCGCGACCGATGCGGACAACGACGGCTACCATATCCGCAACCTTGTGATGACCTTCTTTCTGGACTTCTTTGAGGAGCTGGTAACGAGCGGCCGGGTCTTCATCCTGGAAACCCCGCTTTTCCGCGTGCGGAACAAGAAGGAGAACGTCTACTGCTACTCCGAGCTGGAGCGGGACAAGGCGCAGGCGCGGCTGGGAAAGTCCGCCGAGATCTCCCGCTTCAAAGGACTGGGAGAGATAAACCCCGACGAGTTCCGCCAGTTCATTGAGCCGGAGACCATGCACCTGACCCCCGTGGAGATCAGCCAGCTCAAGGCCGTGCCCAAGCTTTTGACCTTCTACATGGGCAAGAACACTCCCGAGCGGCGGAGCTTCATCGAGAAGCACCTCCTGTCCAACGCCGACATCGACGCGTAGGGGAGGACGAGCAAATTCTTTCCGCTACTCTGTTTCTGGAAACTGAGTAGCGTTTTTTTTGTCAGGCCACTTAGTATCTTCGAACTGTCATATCTGCTGTCACGCTTTCTTTACAAGAACAATCACAAGGACAAGGAGGGTGATGGCGATTCCGAAAGCAACAAGTGCGCAGCCTGCGCCTTTCATCTTTTTCTTCCCGGATTTGTTGAACTCCTCGATTTCCTGTGCCACTTCTTCAGGGCTTGCCTGGCCGCAGTTGAAGAGAATCCGCGTCAAATCCTTGTAAGCTTTGTCGTCAAGCTCGAACAGGCTCTTCTTGCCGTCCATGAACTCGATTGCTACCCGGTACGTTCCCTTTGATTTTGCAGTCGTTGCGCCAGCAACCAGACCTACGCCGCCCAAGAGCGCACCGCCGACAAGCCCTCTTGCAATCCCGCTCGCCATGCTTTTCTGAGAGTCCTCTGTAACCAACTCGTAAGCCTTGACAGTCTTTGCATTGACAAGAACACGGTCGCCCTTCGCTGGTGTTATCACAAACTTGTCGTATTCGACAGAGATGAAACCACCTGCATAATCACCGGAAATAATATGATTCATAAAAACTCCTGTTTACATCTTAATAATTATCGTTATTACGTATTTATAATTTTGATTATAGAACGTAACAACGATATAATCAAGTGTGGTATAGCGTTATTACGCTAAAATGCCTATATGCAAACCTTCGCACAACGACTGAGGGAAGAGATTGAATATAGTGGGCTTCTCCAGAAGGAGCTGGCGGACAAGGCAGGAATAAAAAAGCGGGCTTTAGACATGTACCTCGGATCCCAAGCTTCTATTCCACCAGCTGACGTAGCTGTACGGCTTGCAAAGGTTCTGGGAGTCACGGTGGAGTACCTAGTGACAGGAGAGGGAAAAGAAGAGTTTGCCAAGCGCCGTCCTTTCCGCAGGCTGGAGGAGGATTTTGCAGCGCTTCCGGATGACATTGCTAAGTCCGTTGAGGCTATGGTTCATGCCATCGCCAGTCATAAGTAGGTGGTAGAATACTGAAGAGCTTATCAAAAGAAATCGGACAAGACGCCGAAAAAGGAGCTTGAAACAGCGCTTTCACGTATGAAAGACTAAGAGTCACGGAAAAGGCAATGAATTATGCAGAGTACAAAGCCGAGCTTTTGAAGAATCCTGATGTCAAGGCTGAATATGATGCGCCCTTGACGGATTTTCTTGGACAAGAAAAAAGACCAAGCAAATGCCTGGTCTTTTTCATGAGCCATTGCAGACTCGAACTGCAGACAGCCGCCTTAAAAGGGCGGTGCTCTACCACCTGAGCTAATGGCCCATGCAATGAAAATTATATTATCAAGATGGGGCATCTTTGTCAAGGGGGCTGAAAAAGCGGATCTCCCTCGCTTTTGAATGATGTCCTCACATCTAGGCAAAAGAAGCGAAATTCAGTATAATTGCAGAACATTTATATACATAATGCCGCCGCAATCCGGCGGACGGCGTTCAGGAGTTATGACGTATGGCAGAGAAGAAAGTTGACCACAGCTGCACGTTGGACAAGATTATCAGCCTGTGCAAGCGGCGTGGCTTCGTCTATCAGGCGAGCGAAATTTACGGCGGTCAGGCGGGTGCCTGGGACTACGGCCCCCTCGGGGTCGAGTTCAAGCGCAACATCCAGAATGCCTGGTGGCATTACATGACCCAGCTGCGCGACGATGTCGTCGGTCTGGATTCTGCGATTTTCCAGCACCACAAGACATGGGAGGCTTCGGGCCACGTCGCCCACTTCTCTGACCCGATGATTGACTGCACCGAGTGCAAGGCCCGTTTCCGTGCCGACCAGCTCATAGAGGACTTCGTTGCTTCCCATCCCGACAAGAACCCCGGCAAGCCCGTGGACACGATGAGCCATGAGGAGATGAAGGCATTCATCGATGCAAACATCAACTGTCCCACCTGTGGCAGCAAGGAGCGCAAGTACACTGCCGTCCGCGAGTTCAACCTGATGTTCAAGACCTACCAGGGGCCGGTCGCCGATGACAGCCACCTGATTTACCTGCGGCCTGAGACCTGTCAGGGCATTTTTACCGACTTTAAGAACATCGTCCAGTCCAACCGCATGAAGCTCCCCTTCGGAGTTGCCCAGGTTGGCAAATCCTTCCGCAACGAGATTATCTTCAAGAACTTTATCTTCCGCACCTGCGAATTCGAGCAGATGGAGATGGAGTACTTCTGCAAGCCCGGCACCGACGACGGCATTTTCGAGGAATGGCGCAAGTATCGCTGGGCCTTCTACCTCAAGTATGGTATTGCTGAAAAGAACCTCCAGTGGCACCATCACGACAAGCTTGCCCACTATGCCAAGGACGCCTACGACATTCAGTACAATTTCCCCATTGGATTCGAGGAAATCGAGGGAATCCACAACAGGACGGACTTTGACCTGGGCCAGCACACGCAGGTTTCCGGCAAGGATATGAGCTACATTGACCAGGACGACGGTAACAAGACCTATACGCCCTATGTCATCGAGACTTCTGCCGGATTGAACCGGAACTTCCTCGCATTCCTCTGCGAGGCCTACGAGGAGCAGGACGTGGGCACGGACGGGAAGGAGGACTACCGTACCGTCCTGCACCTGCATCCGAAGCTCGCTCCCTGCACGGTCGCTGTGCTGCCGCTGATGAAGAAGGACGGGCTTGCCGAGAAGGCGCAGGAAATCCGCCACTCGCTCAAGGACGAGTTCGTCACGGACTACGACCAGAGCGGTACGGTCGGCAAGCGCTACAGGCGGCAGGATGAGATTGGAACTCCCTACTGCGTCACCGTGGACTACGACACGCTGGACCAGAACAGCAAGGACTACGACACCGTTACCGTCCGCTTCCGCGACAGCATGAAGCAGGAACGTGTAAAGCTTTCCGAGCTGCATGGCTTTATCCATAACGCGATAGCGAACTACAAGCCCGTCGTCCGTTAATCCGTTCCATGGAGTATGTCGCCCTGGGCAGGACAGGCCTGCTTGCAAGCAGCATCGCATTCGGTGCGATGAGCCTGGACTGTCCTGAGATAGAGGCGTTCGGGGAAGGGGCGGGGGAATATGTATGCTCCCTCGTCCGCCAGGCCTACGAAGCCGGAATAAATTTTTTCGACACATCGCGTTCGACTCCCGCCAGCGAGAGTAGGCTGGGGAATGCCCTGCACGGCATCCGCGGGAATGTCCTTTTGGCAACAAAGAGCCAGGGGCGGGATGCGGAGTCCGTGCAGCGCGACTTGAATGTCAGCCTAGAGAGCCTCTGCACGGACTATATCGACCTCTTCCAGATTGAATGCTCAGATTCCGTTCCCGATGAGAAGAGCAGGGATGGAATTTACAGAAAGCTGATGGACCTGAAGGGAAGGGGAATCATACGTCATTTCGGACTGGTGACGGAAGACCTTTTGCTTGCGGAGCAGGCCATTGAAAGCGGTCTGTACGAGAGCGTCCAGTTCCCCTTCAACATGATTTATACGGGGCCGGCGGAAAGCCTTGTCGTTCTGTGTGGCGAGAGGGATGTTGGCTGCATCGCGATGCAGCCGCTCAACGGGGGAATCCTCCGCAACATACCGCTGGCCGTCGGCTTCTTTACCCAATATGACCATGTAGTACCTGTTTTCGGCATCCACAAGGCCGAAGAGCTTCAGCAGATCGTCTACTTCGCTGACCACCCTCCGGTCATTGATGACCAGTTCAACAGC
>JAILON010000190.1 GCA_024690865.1 Treponema sp.
GCACCAACAAGCGCAGCCAGCAACAGCCCCACTATCACAGTACCCAGCATAGCACATCCTCACGATACGGCCCGCAGGCCCCTGTTTTCCATCAAACGATGATTTAGACGATGATCTTTTGCGCCATCTCACGGCTTATGGCAACACGGCTGTCCAAAATCTGCACGATAAGGTTTCCACCGATTTTCGAGACGACCGAAACCTGGACACCAGCAACAAAGCCGATGTTCTCCAAGAAGCGACGCGCCTCTTCGTTTCCATTGATTTTCTTAATAAGGAACTGTTCTCCTGGATTCGCCATAGTCAAAGGCATCTGTCTATCCTCCACGACATCAACCGGCAAGAAACAAGCTGATGTTGACACAAGATAGAAGAAGCTAACAAAAATGTCAAGTATCTTAGATGTGTTATATGACCGATTGCTATCGGAAGGCCACGGGAATCAGTTTAAAACAAGGCGGGCATTCCTCAGCGTGGCATAGCTACAGCCGTCCTCTTCGTAGGTGTCGAACACCCCGACGACGCACATGTTTCCGCCTTCCTCGGGATAGTCTTTCGGATAGCTGTAGTCACTGGAAAGCTCAAATTCAATGCCTTGGGCACAGCAGGCCGTCGCATCCTGTATGATGCATGCATAGTAGCGACGGTCCAAGGCCTCCTCGTAGGAGGACATGAACTGGCCCTTCATCTTTATGGTCTTTCCAATGTATTTTTCAGGAGAAACCATCATGTTGAAGACCTCGGAATAGACCATGGTACTGGACAAGACCGTAAGGTCAAGGTCCATACCGTCAGGAGACGCGGACGTAGCGGCAACTTCTGCACGGGCGGGAGGCTCCCCGCCGGCAGGCATTTCTTCCGCCTGCACTGAGTCAGCAAGCTCCGGAACAGCGACAGGATCTTCCTCAGCAGCCTTCCCCTGAGCAGCTGTAGAATCTTCTCCCGAGATACTTTCGGCATCTACCTTCCGGTCCGATTCAGCCATACCAGCCGCAAGCACGTCCTTTACCCCGGAAGACTGACGTCCCCTCCTCCCCGACACGCCGGCGTTTCCCCCGCACCCCGACAGGAGAAGAAGCAGGAGGCAGACACCGGCACGGAAAAACGCCCCCATCACCCCGGCCCGCCGCATCATACCCTTTCCCCGACCAGCTTGCCAGCGAAGCAGCAGAGTGCGAAGGCCACCACGTCGACGGCAACGACAGTTGACCCAACAGGGGTTCCGGCCAAGATGGAGATGACAATGCCCAGCAAGGCACAGACGACGGAAAGGGCGGCCGAAAAGATGGTCACCGAGCGAAAGCTGCGGAACAACCTCATGGCCGACAGGGCAGGAAAGATAACCAGGGCGGAAATAAGCAGAGAGCCCACAAGGTTCATGGCAAGGACGATGATGACGGCAATGATGACGGCCACCATCAGCTTGTAGCCGTCCGTCCCCCGCATCGTCGCCTTTGAAAAAGACTCGTCAAAGGTCACTGCGAATATCCTGTTGTAAAACAGGACGAACAGCAGCACCACGGCAACAGAAAGGGCTATGCACAGGACGACCTCCCGCTTGGTCAACGTCAGGATGGAGGTGGATCCAAACAGGGTGGTACACACGTCACCGGACAGGTTGGACGAGGTAGAAAATACGTTCATTATAAGGTAACCGAATGCCAAAGCCGCGACGGAAATCATCGCTATGGCGGCATCCCCCTTTATCTTTGAGTTCTGGCCCGCACACAGCAGCAGGATTGCACTGAAAATGGTGACTGGAAGAACCAACAGCATGTCGTTGGAAAGATTCATGACGGCAGCAATGGACATGGCGCCGAACGCCACATGGGACAGGCCATCCCCGATGAAGGAAAACCTCTTCAGTACCAGCGTGACTCCGAGAAGGGAAGAACAGAGGGCTATGAGGACCCCCACAAGCAGGGCATAGCGAACGAACGGGTATTGCAAATACATTCCAAGCGTTTCAAACATGTGACACCCCCTCCATTGAAGAGGAAATCCCCGCAGCGAACACCGTTCCCACGTCGCTTTCAAGGTATTCCTGCTTTGTTCCAAAGAAAATCCGGTCTCCTATGTGAAGGATATGGCTGGCATAGCGGATGGTAGCCGTCATGTCATGTGAAACCATGATTACCGTTATTCCTTCCCGATTCAACTCACCTATAAGCCCGTACATCTCCGCGCTGGCATTGGGATCCAGACCAGAAACAGGCTCATCCAATAGAAGGGCCTTCCTCGTTGCACACAACGCCCGAGCCAGGAGCGTCCGCTGCTGCTGCCCTCCAGACAGGTTCCTATAGCAGCAGCGTGCGAGATGGGCTATACCCATGCGCTCCATGTTCTCCTGGGCAAGCCGCTTTTCCTCCCTGCCGTACCACGGCCTATGTCCGCACCGTCCGAGGCAGCCGGACATGACGATTTCCCGCACGGACGCAGGGAAATCCCGCTGTACGGGAGTCTGCTGCGGAAGGTAGCCAATTTCGTTCTTCTTTAGTCCATCACCAATCAGGACCTGTCCACCGACCGGTTCCTGAAGATGCAGCAGGGTCTTTATCAGGGTGCTCTTGCCCGACCCGTTCTCGCCCACGATGCACAGGTAGTCTCCTTCGTTCACGGAAAAATTGAGGCCTTCAACTATTGCACGGGAATCATAGCCAAGCGACAGATTTTGAATTGTGAGTAAAGCCAAGAAGCAGCCTCCATGCAAAAATATGAGAATGCTTCTCAACTATAACGACAGGAAGGACCTTTGTCAAGAAATTCGCTCGCTGCACTTGAGGCACAAGGCAGCCGCCGGTACTAGCTATGGCGACCTCCAGCTAGCCGCGGCAGTATTCGAAGTCCCCAAGCGTAAAAACGTATTCTTTATCCTTGACATGGTAAAAGGGAGTCCGCCCCATGTAGCTGGCCCAAAGGGAGAAGGTACTCGGAGGTCCAATGATGTAGTCGCATCGACTCATTACAAGCTGATCGACATACCACGGACTGTCGGAAAGCGTTATTCCCTCCCCCGCTATGCCGACCTTGTCATTGGTAAAGATGTAGAACAGGCACTCCTTTCCCAACTCGCTACGGACAAGCTCCCGCATCCGGTCGATGAAGCGCAGATAGTCCGCATCTTCGTAGTAGTATTTTCCGCCTTCCCAGGTCTTGTAATCTCCCCGCCGTATATGTATGGCGATTCTGGCGAACTTCTCCGTGTCGACAGAAACAAACTGACGGTACAGAGGGCTGTCTTCATAGAAACGAGGAAGCAGCGTATACTTCTTTATGAAATAGTCGTGGTATTTTTCGGTAAGATCCTTGACCTTGAAGAGCCAGCCTGTGACGAAGTGAATCCCGTGGCGTCCCAGCCTTCCGATCGTCTCCTCCCGGTTGCCCATACCGTCATCGAAGTTCATCGCATGGAAGAGATTCCTCCGTTCCAAGGCAGCATAGACGCGGCACTCAAACTTGTCAAAGGGCCACGGTTTAATGCCGTAGAAGGGTGCTATGTCGTACATGCTCGGATTTCTAAAAAAAAGGCCGTGGTCCTTGCAGAACGCTTCAAAATGGATATTCTGAAAAAGCCTATTGCTGTGATTGGCCACACCGTCTGTCACTATAATCATACCTAAAGCTCCGAACAAACCCCTAAAAACTTCCTCATTCTATCAAAAGAACTCTCCCATGTAAAGCTTCCTATCCTCTCCATTCCAGCCTTGGCAAGGCGAACTCGGAGCTCCCCGTCGCACACAAGCCTCCTGACGTTCTCCGCCAGCGCCTCCACGTCGAACACCGGGGACATCAAGGCCGTCTTTCCCTCCGTACAGAACTCCCTGAAGCCACCCGCATCGGTGCAGGCCACGGCACAGCCGCACTGCATGGCCTCACACACAGTCAAGCCCCAGCCTTCCGCCCGGGAGGCGGCGACAAAGATGGCAGCCCGGTTGTATATCCGGTTGTGTTCCTCCCTGTCCGGCTGCCGGCAATAGTCGCACCAACTGGGAAGGTCGGAAGGCCTGTCCTCGACACCAAAGGAAACAGCGTGCAGCTGCGGCACAGCCTTCCTGACAAGATCCAACGCAGCGAGGACGTCCCCAGTCCGCTTGCGATCATCTGTATGATACAAGAAGGCGACCTCGAAGGGACTGCGCTCCTCTATGGGCGTCGCGAGGGAAAAATAGCCAGGGTCGATGGCGTTGGGAACAAGGACAGCCTCTTCCCCAGTTTCCAAAAGCTTATCCCTGAGCCAACTGGAAATCACGGCCTTTCTGAGCGGCAAACGGTAGGAAGCGAGGACATAGCCGTCGTCGTGCTTCCAGTTTTCAAAGTCCTGTATAAAATAGCAGCCGTTGCGGGCATCCACGCCGCGCATGCCCGCAACCCAATATGAAGTCTCCACCGCGGTTGCAACGAACACGGCAGTCCGCGGGTAGCGCCTGGGCAGGTTCCGGGAGACTGTAAAGAGGTATTCACGGCAGACCTTTTCCTTGAAACGAAACCAATTTCCAAGACGCAGCTGCTTCCGTATGCGCAGGCGGTAAAAGAAGCCCAGCCGCATCTTGAGCCTCAGCAGGGGGCTTTTCACAGAAGCCAGCGCCTCGGGCTTTATGTGCGGGTAGACCAGATGGACGTCACAGCCGCATCTGGAAAGCATTTCGGCGTAGGTGTAGACCACTTTGTACCCACCAACGGGAGCCTCATCCCTGGCAGGAAGAATGAATACAACGGACTGTCTTCCAGGCAAAACATCCCCCTAGAACAGGAAAAAGAAAATCTTCTTGAGCAGCCTTCGTACTGCCCGCTTCGCTTTCTGCATCCGGGATGGTTCAACGTAGCAGCCGTACTTCCGCCGAATGGCCTCGCTCTCGCTGAGCCGAAGCTGCTCCGCCCTGTCGCTCAGGCCCCCCAGGGCATAGTCGCATACGATCCTGTTGAGCCAGACAAAAGGAACTCCATCCACATACATTTTCAAGAACAGATCATAATCCGCACAGATTTTAAAATATTCGCTATAGGGACCGTATTTCCTGTACAGGTCAAGGGGCACAAAGCTCGCATTGTGGGGAATCATCTTGTTGGGAAGCTCCGAGGCGGTAAAGCCCTGCACCCAGTCAAAAACGCCCTCCTTCATCACCGAGAAAGCCCCGTAAAGGACCGCACCGGGATGATCCCTATGGATGTCGGAAAGGCCCTCCAGCGCATAAGGCAACAGGGTATCGCCGGAATTGATTATTCCCACCAATTTTCCCGTTGCCCTCGCAAGTCCCTTGTTCATAGCGGCATATATGCCGCCATCCGGCTCGCTGACCCAAAAGGATATTCCGTGCCGGAAGTCCTTCCGGGAGGCATATTCCTCCACAAGTTGGACACTTCCATCGGTTGAAGCACCATCTATGACGATATACTCAAGCTCGCCCGGTTCAAGGGAACGCTCCTCCATCACGCTCCGCAAGGTCCGCTCCAACCCCGCGCAGTCGTTCCTGTTTATCGTGATGATCGTCAGTTCAGGCGTGCCGTCCGCCATGGTCGCCTCCTTGGAACTTTTTTAAAGCGGCCTCGTATACGACGACATACTTCCGCACCGTCTCTTCACGATTGTATTCCTCTCGGGACTTCATGAACGCGTTCTCAGACAGCTCCTCGCTATGGCTGATGCAGTACTCGATTCCATAAACAATATCCACCGGATTATAGGGGGCGGCAAGATAGCCCGTCACCTTGTGGTCAATAAGGCATCCCGTCCCCCCCACGTCAAACGCAACAGCGGGAACGGCACAGCTCATCGCCTCCAGGCATGTATACGAGAAGTTTTCGATGATGGATGGATTGACAAACACGTTGCAGGCAGAATACAGGCAGGCAAGAATCTGCGGATTGGCAACATAGCCGGAGGAAAAAAAAGGAATTGATATTTCCGATTTGAACTTGGATCCCACCGGACCAAAAACAAGCAGGAAATACTGCTCGGGGTTTTCCAGCCTGCGCAGGGCCTCGAACAGAAGAGAACTCCCCTTCATCGCCTTGGAACCGTCCATATCCCCTGCCGCACCGAAGCCAATAACCTTCCGGTCGGATGGTATACCGAACAGCAGGCGGACAAGCTTGGAATCGCGGGGATAAAACACAGAGTAGTCCATTATGTTGGGAACAAGGTAACAGTCCCTGTCCTTGAACAGGGCGCTAGACTTGAGCACATCATGCTCCCATATGCTGGGAGCCGTAAACGTTATGTCCTTGTTGGAAAGGTACTTCTTCTTCTGATTCCAGACCTTCCGGCACAGGTCGATACCGTGCGTACTGGCAGGCTTGTTGTGTCTGTAATAGCCTACCTGCCAGCGGGTATCGTCCTCCATAACATTGGGGTGGTGTTCCGCCCCGCAGCAGGGCCAGCTGTCGTGCATGGTCCAGACGATGGGTTTGCTTATCTTGGCTATATCCTTCGTGCTGACCACGTCGTTAATCCAGTGAAGATTCACGACGTCAAAGTCGGAGCTGTTTATCCAGTTCACGTCAAAATCACATTCCGACTTGAAGTTGGTCGTATGAAAGATGCCGTTCGTCGTACTGAAGCGGAAAGGATGGAAGTGAATACGGTCCGCTATCGGCAGGTATATCTGGAGCAGAATCTTCCCAATATAGTTTCCAAGCCACCTGAATGCCTTCGAGAAGAAATTCCGTTTTTTCCGTGGAAGCTCCATGACGTAGGGGCTGCTGCAGGTCTTTTCCGGCACGGCAAGGATGGCATCCACTCCAGCTTCGTTCAAGGCCTGCACCAACCGCATGGCCGCGATGGCAGCACCACCACCCGAGTCCTTGAAATTAATCAGGAGAACCTTCATCTGATGCGCCCCCGCTTGACCGTGTGGTGCAACAGCCACCTGACCGCCTCCAGGACACCCAACCGATCCGCAACAGCCACAAGGACATCGTGGATCTTGTTCATGCGCCTCCTAAAAGTCATCTTGGGGATGTACTCCCGCTCACCAAGCCTGGAATATCTCCTGTTGAGCCTGAGCTGCGGGGGAATACGCACATCACGGCCCCAGTCCCAGCTTTTTCCCGTATACCAGAGGGGACGGTCGCTCGTATGGGTCGAACCAGAGAAAAAGCCGACGTTCTGCACCAGGTTCTTCCGGGGAATGAGCATGTACCTCATCCTGACAGCCATATAAGCCGAGAACTGGTAATCCCAGGTGTTCAGCTCCCCCTGCACCGACCTGTGCGCGTTGCTCAGAAGCTCGGCCTCCGCCTTTTTGTTCAGGAAACAGGTCTTCACGGACTTGTCCCCGTCATCCAAGGGCGAGGAGTCAGGAGAGTAGCCCTTGATCCTGTCGGCCCAGCAGGCCCAGCCCCAGACTTCGAACGCAGTGGCTAAAAATACGTCGTCCCGGAAGGACATTTCGCCTTCCCGGTTGAACGAACAGATGACGCCGACATGGGAATCATCCCGGTAGGCTTCAAGCATCGTCTCGCAGTATGAAAAGAAGGAAGGTTCGGGCAGGATGTCGTCTTCCAGCACAATGCCGGCCTCGACGTTGGAAAAGAACCACTGTATCGCCCCGGCGACCCCGTACTTGCAGCCCACGTTCTCATCGCGGAAGAGCGTGTGAACGGAACAGGGCCAGTCCACGTGGGAAATTACGAAGTCGCGGACCGCGGCACAGGCCTCAGCCTCCCCATCCCTGTCGGCCCTGGGACCATCTGCCGCAACGTACAGCTCTTCAGGCTTCTGGGCAGCTATCCGAGGAAAAGTCAGCCTGACAGTATCAAGCCGATTGAACACTATATAAAGCACGGGCGTTTTCAAAGGCATTGCCCCGCCATACTAACGCATTTCCTTTGTTGACACAATCCCCTTTTGCAAACTATAATCCAAGGAGACGTAAGATGAGCGACGCAAGATGAACATAATATCATTGATTTTCCAGTTGGGCGGCAGCCTGGGCTTCCTGCTCTTCGGCATGAAACTGATGAGCAATGGAATACAGAAGAGTACCGGCAACAGCCTGAAGAAGGCGCTGAACCTCATGACGAGCAACCGGCTCTTGGCCCTCATCACCGGTATGATGATAACGATGATAATCCAGTCGTCCGGTGCGACGACGGTCATGGTCGTCACCTTCGTCAACGCCGGCCTCCTGACGCTGGAGCAGTCCGTCGGCGTCATTTTCGGAGCCAACATCGGAACGACCATAACGGCATGGATCGTGTCCCTGTTCGGCTTCAACTTCGACATATCATCCTTCGCCATCCCTATATTCGGAATAGGCTTCCTCCTCCATACACTCAAAAAACTCAGGCAGGAGAACCTGGGAGAGGCCCTGATGGGCTTCGCCATGCTCTTCATGGGACTGGACATGCTGTCGGGAGCAATTTCCCCCGACAGTGGAAACTTGAATTTCATATCCGTCCTAGATGACTGGGGCTTCATCTCCATCATCATCGGAGTCGTCATAGGCCTTTTGATAACCGCCCTCCTGCACTCATCCTCCGCGGCGACCGCCATCGTCATAACCCTTGCCTACAACAAGCTGATAAGCTGGGATTTCTCCGCTTCACTCGTCATCGGAAGCGAGATAGGCTCTACAATTGACGCCGTGCTCGCAGCATGGGGCAACAAGGAGAACGCAAAGCAGGCGGCCTTTATCCACGTCACCTTCAACGTCGTCATGGCTTTCTTCGCCATAGTGTTCTTCATCCCGCTCCTCCGTTTTGTGGACATCTTGGTTCCCGGCGCGGTGCAGCAGAACGAAAACATCAGCTTCCATATAGCCGCCCTGCATACCCTGCTCAAAACGATGGCGGCCCTCGTGTTCCTGCCGTTCACCAAGCAGTTTGCGGCCATTGCGAAAAAATTCATCAAGACCAAGGAGAACGCAGAAAAGAACGTCTACACGCTGGAATTCAGCGAGACCGGAGGAAGGGAGAATGTGGTCGCCTACATCGTCCAGGCCGAGAAAGAAATTTTCAAGATGGCGGACAACGTCGCCCAGATGTTCCGTTGCGTGCAGGTTGGCTTCAGCGGGAACTCGGACACCTTCGTCAGGGACTACTTTGACATGCTGACCCAGAAGGAGGACTACGTTGACCAGATGGAGGAGGCTCTGACCAAATACCTAGTTTCCTGCTCCAAACTGCCGTTGACGGAAACGCAGACCGCCGACGTTGCCCGTATGATGCAGATCGTCGAGGATATAGAAAGCATGAGCGACGAGTGCTACAGCATCGGCGTCATGATCAAAAAGAGCGTGGACAAGGATATGAAATTCTCCAAGGACGACCTGGAGAAGCTGCAACCCTACCTTTCGCTTGCAGGTAAGGCGTTCGACATCGTGCACGAGAACCTCGATTCCAGCTGGACGGCGGAAGAACTGGCCAGCGCAGAGGAAATCGAAAAGCAGATTGACGCCCAGCACAAGGCCCTGAAGAAGATAGCCCGAAAGCGGCTGGAAGGCGGTGCGGAAGTCAAGACGGAGCTTATGTATATAGATTTGGTTCGCCAGATAGAGAAATTCGGCGACCACGCCTACAGGATAACCTCCGCCCTCGGCCAGGCAGCAAAACAGACAGTGTAAAGAAACGACACTGCATTCCCTGCTTCGGTCAACTGAGGCTCCCTGCTTCACATTAGGGATGCCCTTTCACAAATCCCTTTTTTTCGCTATGATAGCCCCATCATGAACGGGCATCTTTCAGGACAAACGGCACAGGAACTGGATTTTTACCGGATACGCGCCCAAGTCGCAGGGCTGGCGGCAAGCGAGGAAGGCAAGAGCCTGCTCGCCCAACGGGAACCGACGGCAGACAGGGAGGAAATAGAAAAGCTGAAAGAACTGGGCAAGGAGTGGGCCACGTACCTCAAGTCAGCCCGCCCCTCCCCCCTTCAGCCGTGGCCTGCAGTCAAGGATTCGTTCAAACTGCTCGCTGTCGCAGGAGCACAGCTGTCCCAAGGCCAAGCCTTCGCACTCGGCCTGATGTGCCAATCGGTGGGCAAAATTCGCGAAGCCATCAGCGGGGCTGCGACCTCGCTCCCCCTCAAGAGGCTGGAAGAAAAAGCACAGACCATGCCCGACCTGTCCAAGGCGGCAACAGAAATCTTCTCCATACTGGACAAAGACGGAGAAGTACGGGACCTGCCCGCCCTCAGAGCCATACGGAACAGGATCCGGGAACTTCAGAAGGAGGCAGAAGGGGCTATACGGAAGTATACATCAGACAACTCGCAAAAGCCCTTCCTTCAGTCCAACGTTCCCGTCATGAGGGGCGACAGGCAGCTTCTGGCAGTCAGGGCGGACAGGCGCGGCACGGTCTCTGGAATCATCCACGAAGTAAGCGCATCGGGACAAACCTTGTACATAGAGCCGGAGGAATCCGTCAGGGCAAACAACGAACTTGTGCAGGAGGAGGCCCACCTCGCAAACGAGATAAAGAAGATCCTCCGCGACCTGACGGAAAAGCTTGCCCCCTATAAGGAAGAACTCATACAGGCACATGGACTGCTGCTCCAGATGGATACCAGCCTAGCGGCCGCCCGCTACCTGGTCTCGGTCGGAGGGACCTTCGCCGACAGCTGCGATAGAAGCAGCGAACCACCGCTTATAAAGGCGGCCCGCCACCCCCTGTTGGGTCCGAAGGCGGTCCCTGTGGACATTTCCTTCATGGACGGAAAGGACATTCTCATCATCACCGGCCCTAATACGGGCGGCAAGACCGTCACGCTCAAGACGGTCGCCCTTTTCTGCCTGATGAACCAAGCAGGCTTCCCCGTCCCGGCAGACGAGGGGACAAGGCTTCCTGTGTTCAATTCGGTGTTTGCGGACATAGGGGACGAACAGTCCATAGACGAATCGCTGAGCACTTTCTCAAGCCACATGAAAAAAATGGCCCACATCATCGAATGTGCGGACAGGAACAGCCTGGTGCTGCTGGACGAACTGGCAACCGGCACCGATCCCCAGGAGGGAGGAGCCATAGCAATGGCCGTGCTGGACACGCTCATTGAGCGAGGTTCCTTTGTCCTCGTGACGACCCACCACGGCATCCTCAAGAACTACGGCTACACAAACCCCAGCTGTGTCAACGCCTCGGTAGAATTCGATGCCGGCACGCTCAGCCCCACCTACCGCCTGGTCATGGGTGTTCCCGGTGAAAGTCATGCACTGGATATAGCGAGAAGGTCAGGACTGCCGGAAAGCATCGTGGCTAAAGCCCAGGAGTACATCGCAGGCGACAAGGCCGACGTGTCCGCCCTCATCAAGGGCCTGACCGAAAAACACGCGGAAATAGATGCCATGCTGCGGGAAGAGCGGATAAAGAATGCAGAGCTTGCAACAAAGACCGCGAAGCTCAATGCCCGTTCGCTTGAAATACGTAAGAGGGAGCTGGAGCTGAGGGAACTGGACAGCGAGAAGGAAAGCCGCTTCCTCGTACAGACGAGAAGCCGGCTTGAGAACCTCGTCAGGGAAATACGGGAAGGTGAAATCACCCGAGAAAAGACCCTCAAGGTGCGCTCCTTCATCGACGGACTTGAAAAGGACATGGAGGAACGGGATAAGCAGCTGGAGGCGGACAGGCAGCGGCTGGAAGCAGAAGAGGAGAAGCTGCGGGAAGAGGAACGGCTTATCGCCGAAAACGGCATGCGGCTGTCCAAGGCACGTGATGGCTCCCACGCCCAGACCTCCAAGAAGAAAACGAAAAGGAAGATGTCGGCCGCAGAAGCTTTTGCCCTGGCAAGCGTACCTGAAAAAAAGAAAACAGACGGCAAAAGCGGCAGCAAAGCCCAGGCTGGTGCAAGACGGGTGGAGCTTGTCTTCGCCCCCGGCAAGGAGGTGCTCGCCGGGCCCAAGAAGATGCGGGGAACGCTGCTGGCCGACAACAAAGACGGAAGCTGGAGCGTGCAGTTGGGTGCGCTCAAGATGAGCTTCCCCAAGACGCAGCTCTACCTGTTGAACGTAGAGCATGCGGGCACCGCCGCTGCCGCCCCCAGCGTGGAGATAGAGGCCCCTTCCATTACGGGTGTGGACGACGAGAGGCCCAAATTTGAACTGAGGCTACTCGGCATGAGGAGCGAAGAGGCCATGAAGGCCCTGGAGCGGCAGATAGACCTCTGCATCATCCACGACTTCAAGAATTTCTCGGTGATACACGGGAAGGGGTCTGGAATTCTACAGCAGGCCGTACACGACTACCTGTCCCACTATCCCGGCATCAAGGACTTCCACTTTGCCCCTCCTGAAGACGGAGGCACGGGCAAAACCTACGTCAGCCTGATGTAAAGCCCCTACGCTCCGATAGAATTCGTTTTTTTGTGAAGAAATGTCTTGACAAAGGAATTGTCATCTTCTATTATGATTTTTGTTGTTGTTGAATCTTATCACGTATAACAGACCTAAAAAGCTATTACTTTTTCTTGGACAGTAGTGATAAAAATAAGTAATTGTGATACTATTATCAATCATATGAGTTTAATAAAAGTATGAGAACTCTAGAAAATGCAATTGCTCTTTTAAAACCCATTCTCCGTCCGCCATACCACGCTGCAAAATGGCTTTATCATCACACCCTTAAACGACCTCCAAAAGCTTTAGGGTATATTTTTATGCTTCATCGTGTAGATGATTTTGAAGAAGGACGTCTGTGGTGTAATGAATGCATGAAGGTAACTCCTGCCTTTCTAGACGAGAAACTTTCAGAATTGAAAGAAAAATTTGATATAATCCCGCTTTTTGAGCTTCCTAAAAGATTAGAACAAAGGCAAAAAAGGAAATTTATAGTTTTTACAATGGACGATGGCTTTAAAGACAATTACACAAAGGCTTTTCCCATTTTCAAAAAACATAATGCTCCATATACAATTTTTGTGACTACGGATTTTCCGGATAGAACTGCTGTTATCTGGTGGTATGTACTTGAAGATATGTTGATTTCGCATGATGAACTGTCTCTTTCAAACGGGGTTGTTTATCCTGCACATAGTTATGAAGAAAAATGTGATTCCTTCTTAAAAATCCGCGAGGAAATCTTAAAGCTAAATCAGCTGGATTTGGAGAATGAATTAAGCAGACTTTTTCATGATTATAAAATTGATTGGACAAGTCAGTGTGAGAAGCTTTGCCTTTCATGGGATGATATTCGCGAATTAAAGAAAGACCCCCTTGTGACAATTGGTGCGCATACAAAGCATCATTTCAACTTAAAGCAGCTTGCGACTGAGCAGGATGTAAAAAACGAAGTTCTTGCAGGAGTAAAAATCTTAAAAGAAAAAGCTGGAATAGAGCCTGTCGTTTTTGCATATCCGTTTGGCTCATCAACAGAAGCTGGAGAGCGAGAGTTTCAGATTCTTTCTTCCTTGCCATTTGCTTGTTCCTGTATTTCTTATGGCGGAGCCTGTACAAAGCAAAATACAAAAAATCATTCTTCTTTACCGCGAATAATGTTTAAGCAGGATTTTAATATAAACAATATAGGCTAGTTTCTTTATGAAAAGAATTAAATCGCTTATTAGAAGAATAATCTGTTCAAAAAAAATAAACAAAGTACATTCTATAAGTTTAAGAAAAACAACACCTATAAGTCATGTATTTGGTTTTGATAGAGGATTGCCAATAGATCGATATTACATTGAGAAATTCTTGAAAGAGAATGCTTCGTATGTTCACGGAAATATTCTTGAAATTGCGGATTCAAATTACAGTAGAAAATTTTCACATTCCAAAGATGATGTATTCCATGTCCTTACATTTGATAATCCTCCATCTGAGGAAAAAATAATAAAAGGAGATCTTACAAAACTCGAGACTCTACCAGAGAATCTTATCGATTGTTTTATTTGTACGCAAACACTTAATTTTATTTACGATGTTCGTACGGCAATAAAAGGTCTATACAAAATACTAAATAAGGGGGGAGTAGTTTTAGCAACCGTCGGAGGTATTTCGCAGATAAGCCGCTACGACATGGACAGATGGGGCGATTATTGGCGATTTACGGATTTATCCATCAAAAAACTAATGGAAGAAGTTTTTGGCTCGGAGAATGTACAAGTAGTCACTTATGGAAATGCGCTTACAGCCACTGCATTTATACAAGGTCTATCACAGGAAGATATAAAAGATAATAAGCTTTTTGATGTTCATGATGAAGATTATCAGGTCACGATTGGTGTTGTGGCAAGAAAGCAAGGTTAGTAGCAACTGAACATTGTTCCGAATTATATTACAAGCCCATCGCACACGACGAAGAAAAAAATGAAGCAGGCAGTCCACAGCGGACAGCCTGCAAATTTGATTCCACTTTGCCCCTCCCGAAGACGGAGGCACGGGCAAAAGCTACGTCAGCCTGCTTTAAGTGCCTTACACTCCTCCTGCAAGGCGGTGGAAGCTGCCGCCCATCTCGTGGTCTATCTGCATAAGATTGCGTGCCAGCTGCTCGAGGGCGGCTTGGGGTCCCTGGTTGAATATGGAAACATTGTCGGCACTCAGGCGGAGCTGTTCAAGAATCCGCTGTGAGCACACCACCCCCTCCGCACTGGCAAGAAACCCTTCCTGTGCCTTCAGTATTCCCCGGAGGAAAATCGTGAAGAGGGCTCGGGGCCTGAACGATCCGCAAGTAGTTATGATGGCGGCCACGTCGGGGAAACGCCCTTGGGTTATTTCGCCAAAATAGGTAGCCGCTGCGGCCATCACCTGTTCCGGCTTGATGTCCAGGTAGGCCAGAAGAAAATCATTCACACCTTCGGGCTTTGCAGAACGCGCACGGGAGGAATCGTAGTGGAAAATTCTGCTTATCACCGTCTCCTGCTGTTCCCGGCTGCGCTCAAAGAAATTGTAGGTCCTAACCCGGCTCAATATCGTAGGAAGCATCGCACTCCGCCTCTTGGTCGTCAGAATGAACAGCAGGTCTTCCGGCGGCTCCTCAAGAATCTTGAGCAGGGCATTCCGCGCACTGTCGGCCATGCTGTCGGAGTTTTCCAGCACCATGACCTTTTTTCCTTCTCCGCCTTTCAGATGGGCCCACGATGAAATGTTTCTTATCTGAAAAACCGGTATGGAATCATACAGGAAAGACGACTCCAGCTTTTCAGCATCTTTTTCCACTGCATCGAGAATCTTCTGCAAGTCATCAGGAGAAGGAACCGTTCTACCCGGCGTCAAACACTCAAGGGACTCATTTATTGACTGCAGCAGGGGAGCAAATTTTCCAGCCTTGTCATCCCCTTCCCAGAGGATAGGGCTGAATCGGAGGGTAAGCTTGCGCACGGCACGCAGGTAAAGGTGGCGGGCCGCCTCCAAATGGGAAGAATTCATTGCGTTCTGAGAAAGCAATGTTGCCTTGGCAGCC